>JBAWVS010000032.1 GCA_037147175.1 bacterium | reverse complement strand
CTATACCTATACCTATACCTATACCTATACCTATACCTATACCTATACCTATACCTGATTATACAAGATACAAATACTGCTGTCAACTTAGTTTAACATTGCAAGGACTGATTATATGGGACTAGAGAAAGTACGGATCGTGTCTTAATGATACAAAACAGCCTGAACTTCCGAGTTCAGGCTTCCATTGTGAGAATTGAGAGCTAATCTGTCAATGTAGACAGAACTAAAGGAGCAAAAAAGATGGACATAGTATTCGGAACAAAGGTTTACGATTATAAAAGAAAAACTATCGGAGTTTTAATAAAGACTTACAACCTCGGCTATGTTGACGCACCGGAAGCGATGGGAGCTAAAGTAATCGACCAAGACGGCAGAGTCTACGCAACAAGCCTTGATAGCTTAAAAACTATTGAAGATATAAAAACAGCAAGGCTTTATAACGAAATCTCCAAGCAAGATTTTAAAGCTTTAAATATCCCGGAATGTTTTTTAATCGACTAAGAAAGGAAAAATAATGGCTAAAACTAAACTGCAAGAGGAAACAATAGAAAAAATCTGCTATCAATCAAGCAGTCAGTCAATCAGCTACAGAGAAATTTATCAGCTGAGCAATAAAAAATTAAAACTTGAAATAAAGTCAGATTCTTATCATAGCCAGTGTTACGCAAAGGCTTCCGTTCTAAAAGATGATGAATGGAAAATAATTTACTCAGTACCTTTCAGCTTAATGCAAACTCCCGAGGGGCTTGCCTATAGAAATGATTACAAAAACAAACCGGCAAATGCTGAAGGCATTTTTAAAGAAGACATACAAAAACTCAAAACCAATATCGAAAAAATCCTGTTTTAATGTATAGCAATGATTCAACTTCCGACTAAAGTCAGCTTAAACACTGACTTTTCTTGCATTGAGAGTTAATATACACAATGAAAGACACTCAACTATATCAGCAATTATTGACATTAACAGAATGTGATAAACATTTATTTGTTAATTCTTAAAATAATTCTAAATAAAAGCTTTTTAACATTATTTTGCTATTTATTTAGCCTATAGTCTATTTAAATACTTCCCAGCTGAATTTTATAGATAACTTCATAGTAAAAAAGTCAGACCTTTTTATAAGGCATTTTTCCTTCGAATTAATGTTCGTTTATTTTGGATGGTTTGTAATAGATTGTTGAGAGGGGATAAAATTTTAGAACAAATTACTCGACAATCCGAAGTGCAATTTGACCGAATTTTGATTCTCCGACCTTTTTCTTCCGAGCGGAAGTCCCACATCAATATTAGCCGTTAAATATTTACTCAACTGACAACGCAGCCCCACTCCGACTCCCTGAAGAAAATTTGCATATGTTGCCGGTGTATCTTTTTCAAGAACTCTAGCAAATCCTTGGTCGTAAAATGCCGCAAACTGCATTCTGTCTTTTAAATTCACTCTGAAACTTTTATTTTTCCAATACGGAACGCTGAAATCAGGCAAAGAAGGAATTGTTTTTATTAATTCCGCACTTGCGTTATAACCGACATCCCCGATAAGCAGCCCTTCGTTAAAACCTCTTACTGTTGAACTTCCTCCTGTCTGCATTTGCTCGGCAGATAGAAGATTATTCGGCGAAAACTGCGTTGATACTCTAAAAATACCGGTTGTATTTAGAGGCAAAGCCTGTACTCTGATTATATTTGTATTGAATTTTACGAATTTACCGGAAAGTTCTCCGAGTTTACTTTTTGATTCAGCGTCACAAACAGGGATTCCTGTGCTTACTTGTGCACCGGATATCCATCTTCCCCTGTTATCTTCTTTAACAGCGTTTAATCCGAACCTGAATACTCTTAATCCGTAATCTTGAAGCTCTGTTATTTCTTGCATTGTGGTTTTTGAATGTGAGAGGTCAAAAGAAAAATTCGAAGTTAAATTAAACTTATCACCTTTAAATATAGGCTGAGAAAGAGTAGTGCTGAGCATTCGGGAAGCTCCGTGAATTTTAAGTTGTTCAAAAGAACCGCCTATATTAACGCTCGAATTTGAATAGCCTAATCTTAATTCCGTGCCGTAAGGTCCTATCGGAAGGGAATAACCGGAATTTATTCCGAATGTTCTTTGAGCAAGACTGACACCTCCGTATAAAGAATCTCCGAACCCTGTTAAATTGTTATCGGTCAGGAATATATTTGCCCTTTGAACTCCGATTAAATCTCTGCCCTGATTATCCCAACCTGCGCTTAAATCGAGAGGCAATTTGTCTTTTACGTCAAGGGTAATGTCTGTTGTTGCAGGTTCTTCCCCTTTTTGTATTGTTATATTTCCTTTTATGTAATCGGTATTATTAATCAGAATCATTGATTTTTGAATATTATTTATTTTAAAAACTTCGTTTTTCTGTAAATTATTTGCTTTAAATATATTATTTCTGAGATAAGAAGTAACATTACAATTGTAGGCAGTCAAGCTAAATATCCATACTATTGGGAAAGTAGTTTAATTGCCAGCGATATTAACTGTAAAAATTTAGAAGTTTATGAAACCCGTCAAATCATAATAGGAAATATAAATTCAGCCGGAAAAGTTATTTTAGGCAATAAAGATTCTTCCGGTGCATTAGTTAAAGTCCCATATATAGGTGTCAATGACATTACAGCTAAAAAAAATGTAAGTTTAGCCGGAAATGTTGTTAATTCAGGCGTAATAAAAGCCGGTGGTAAAATAAATATCATCAAAGACTAAAATACTCGGTAAATGCAAAATCAGAACTCCTCTGTAAAAAACACAGAGGAGTTTCTGCTTTTTTGAATTTATTTCAGATAAAGACTTGTTCCGCTTCTTCAGGTTGTAATATACCCGAGCGGTTTTAATTTGTCTTAAACTCTGAATGTAACTCATTTTCTATTTTGTTGCATTCGAGCAGCAAAAAATTTAATTAATCATTAAATATTCTACTGTGGCAAATTAAACATGTTTCCACAAACTTTCAGATAGAACCATATTTATTTGTATAAAAAACTCCTGCCGTATATAGCAGGAGAAGAGTGGTATGAATGGAAGATGCGTCATTATTTTTCATTATTTTTAATAATTTGATACAGCTGTCTTTCAGCCAGAGAAAGTTCTTTGCAAAGTATTAACAGTGATTTTTTAGTTCCGTCATATTTTTTACAAATATATTTATTTCTTAATTTTATTAAAGCTTTATTGGGAATAAATATCATGGTTCCGGGAAGATTTTTCATCAAGTCTATAGCAGTTTTAACGCCGCAAAGAGAAGCTACTGTTTTAAGCTCTTCATTTGGCATTTCATCTTCTTTTATTTCATCAAGCCAGGGTTTTTCTTTCATAAATCCTCTTTAGTCTCATCAGTCAGGGCATTACCCTGAGACCAAGAAGCCTGAGCAGGCGGCTTCTTGGTTTCGACTTTATGCGGCAACAGCCGACGGTTCTTGGGTCAATATTTCTGTAATAATGCCTTCCATATTTTCAAGAATTTCTATTTGCGCCTGATACATCTTGCAGTCAATTTTCCTCTCGTTTTTGTTATGCCATTCGTTGTCGCTAAGATTGCAATCGGCAAATTCAATCTTTGATTGGATCAATTTTTCATTAATATTGCTGATTTGAGCTCTGATAATTCCTACAATTATTTCGCAGGTTTCCATTTTTACTTCTCCTTTAATTTGTTTCAAACTGCTTTTAAATAACGTTTAAATATTGTTTTTTAATTTCTTTGACTGTATTAATAACTTTGCGAGCTGTTTTACTGTCAAGAAACCTAAGATCGCTCACTGAGAATTTGTTTAACAGAAATTTTCTGAGCGATTTTGTAATAAATTCTCTCTTATCTACATATTTAATCTCCTTTTCTTCTGCATAAGCAGTCATTACCAGATTCCACATAGATTCAATCATCCTTAATTGCTTAGGAGTTGCCATATCTAATCTGTTTGACAAATTCTCAAATTTTTGTTTTTTTATTATCCATCTTCCTGACTCTTTCGCCATTTCTTCAAGCTTATCGATTAATTCGCCTGCAAGATGAGGCGAAAGAGCTTTACAGGTTTCAGTTCCGTAATTAGCCAAAATTTCTTTGTAAAGTTCATCATCAAGATTAAGAACATTTTTAAGAGTATGAATTTTTTTAATTTGAGAATCAGTCACCATCGAACAGCTCCTCTCGTTCCAAGGCTCTGCCGTGGTGAATTCCGAATTGAATGCCGGCAGTGAAAATTGCGAGGATTATTAATGTGGTACAGAACATTTTTTCAAGTTTATTCATCTTTTTCCTCACACAATAAGCATCTTAGATGTTTCAGCAATTGTTTGCCCCGTCAATTCTATTTTATTGACAGTTGCCACCCTTGAAGCTCTCATTATCAGTTTTGATAAGACCCTTGTATTGCCTCTTGAATATTCAAGATAGACTTCACTCAGTTCTGTATTCTGAGAAGTAATTTCAAGAATTGCATTAATATCATTTATGTTTAATTTTTCAAGCTTTTTAGAAACGCCGACTCTCGAATAAAGCTGTTCATACTGATTCTTCTCGCCTCTTAAGTTTTCAACAAGAGCGGGCATCCCGATAAGAAGCACGCCGACTTCGGTTTTATCGTGAATTCTTCTTATAAGTTCAAGCGCTTTATGAGGAAGATTTTCAGCTTCATCAATAATAATAAGTCTGCTTGAGTACTGTATTTTTTGAATAACCTCATCCGTCATTTTATAGATATTGCCTTTGCCTGAAAGTCCCAGTCTTTTGTGAAATTCAATAAGCAGCGCTTTTGTATTGAAGCCGGGGTCTGATTCAATAAGAATCGAATCAAGATAATGCTTTGTATATTCTTTGGCTGCAACGGTTTTACCTAAGCCGGCAGCGCCGTAGCAAACGCCTATTTCGTTATTGATATGGCACATTCTTGCTATTTCAAAAACTCGTTTAAATACAGAGGTTTCAACGCAGGGAATATTTCTTTTATAGCTTCTTTCTCTTTCTCTGTTTAAAAAATTACTGATAATATCAGCGATTTTATCTGATTTGCCTATGTAATTATCGTTAACCCAGAGATTAAGAGTTGTCGAAGAAACGGCAGTAGCTCTTGCCACAGCTTTAAAGCTGTACTTCTTTTCTTTCATTATTATTTTTAATTCTTCTCTAAGATCCATACCCTGCTCCTATTAATTTTTTATTTTTAAAATATTCTTTTTCAGCTTCATCAATCTCTCTGTCGCTTTCGAAGAGATAAATCTTTTCTTTGGCTGCAGGTTCATCAATAAATGCCGATAAATCGTGAGTGCCAATTTTCTCCGCGGCTTTTTGTTTTCTTACAGCTTTATCCATTGACGTATTTGCCATTTTGCTGATTTTAGGATTTAAAGGATAATTTTTATTGCCTAAAACCGCCTTATAATTCAGCATTTTTTCGTTAAGCTCGACCTCTTCTATTTGAGAGTAAGCTTTTTCAATCTTTCTGCCGCGTTTTTTATCTGCAATAATTTCTTTAAATTGCTCTTTGGAAATTTCTTCTTTAGCAAGAGCCGGAGCAAGTTCTTTTACAGATGCAGTTCCTAAAAGTTCATCATCGGATGATCTGAATATCCAGGCTTCTGCATAATTTTTAATATCGCGTCTTAAATAGACTTTTTCGCTTTTAACGCCCAGCATCCAGTCAGACCAGTAGGTTATTTGAAGTTCTGAATCTCTGACGCCGTTTTGAGTGACGGATAATTCTCTTGAAGTTCTTTTGCAGAAAAGAATTAAGGCATCTTTTGATACGACTCGCTTTTCTGTGAACTCTTCTGCAAACAATTCATCTGGAGATTTTCCTTTATGATTTTTGCCTTGAGACGGCATTTTATTGAAAACATTAACGATAAAATCGTCAAAAATTTCTTTCAGTTCTTCAAATTTTAATATTTTGCCCTGTTGAATTTCTTTTTTAAGTTTTTCCGGTCGTTCCGTAACATTTCCGCCCCTGTAACCTACAGCGTGTTTAGATAAAAGGGTTTTGACTTTAAGAAAATCTCTTTCTATCGGTTTTGTCTGAGCATTATACGGAAGAGCAAAATGAGGAATAACTCCGAGTTTTCCGAGCATCGCCGTTGTAGAAATTTGTTCGACCGGTATTTTTATACTCCGTCTTCCGCCGGCAAAGTCTTTAGCCCTGAAATCTTTTCCGTTATCGATAATAATATCATCAGGGATGCCGTATTCTTCAGCCGAATAATAGAACGACTGGAATATATAATCAGAGTTGGGATTATCAGGCTGAAGAACCCAGCCGAGCCATTTGCCCGATTTAAAGCATCTCCAAGCCGTAACCCAAGGGAAACTGACTTTGCCGTCAATATTTACGCAGGCTATATCTAATTGCGCATGATCCGCGACCCAGACTGACCCGCATCTTATAGCGGAATAATCTCTTTCGACATAGTTTGCATATTTTCTGTTCCATTTAGAATAGCCGTATCTTGCAAGATATATTGACGAAACAGGTATTTCTCTTCTTATGCGTCTTTTAAAACTTAAATGCTTCGGGAATGAGTTGCGAACTGAGGCTTCGCCGGGAAACGATTCTTTCGTGAGTCCGTCTTCTCTCATTGCATAGCCAAGAGTTATAAGCCAGCAAGAATAAACAGAGGGCGCTCCTTCAACGAGATAAAGGTTTTTAAAGTATTCAAAATATTTGTCTTCTATTTTTGAAACGCCTGCAGTTTTGCCGTATTGCGCTAATAAAGCTGAAACTCCGCCTTGTTCATATCTTAATCGGGCATCGTTAATGCCTGAATAGGAAGTTTTAAAATCAGGATTTTTAGCGTTCCATACTTTAACAAAT
The DNA here is from genome assembly GCA_037147175.1 of bacterium. Taxonomy (NCBI): domain Bacteria; species bacterium. Next base: position 20,700 of record JBAWVS010000032.1, on the reverse strand, counting down.
TGTCTTAATTCTTTGCCTTTTAAACCTCTTGAATTTGTCAGAACCACAACATGTTTATCAGCCTGTTTTTTAGCCCAATTCGGGGCTTTATTGTAAAGCATAAGGTCAACATCAAGGTCAAAAGCAGTTTCATTAACAGAATTTAATAGATTGTACTTATTTTGAAGCCGCTGCGGCAGAGAACTTAAAAGTATTTTGTACTCAACTTTTTCTTTTAAAGACTTGTTTTTTTCATAAATATATTTGCCGGATGTACAGTTTTTCCTTAAAGTTTCTAATTTTACTCCAAGTAAAGAGCAGGCTTGATTTTCATCAATCCATACAGGTATATTGTTTATTTCTTGTTTCCTGCTCATTTGTGATTCCTTAGTTATTGTTAGGAGTGTATGCCGTAAAAGCGGCTTTGCCGATTTACAGGCTGAAACTCGTTTTAGTTATAACCAATAAGGCTTTCCGAGGTTATCCTTTACCCATTTGGCAAAAGCATCGTCTTTCGTTTTGCCTTCAACCAGAGAAATCAGTTCATCTTCCGTAATATTAAGTTCTTCCGCTACGCTAGAAAGGCTAAGGTTTCGACACAAAAGTTTAACTTTGAACCATTTTAATCTGGAATTCTTGCTCATTTGTGGTATATTCTCTATATAAAGTTAATCAACATTACCATTCGTTCTTGAATTAAATTATATTATTACCATTTGAGAACATTGTCAATAAATTAGACCATATGGTAATATTTTATTAAGAAGGTAAAATACAACTATGGGAAAAGAGCTAAATCCAATAGTATTAAAAGAAATAGGACAAAGACTCAGAGGCATCAGAACTCAGTCAGCTCTTACTATTGAAGAATTAAGCAAAATGATAAACATCGCTCCTAAGACAATAAGCAATTATGAAAGAGGCGAAAGGCAAGCATCAGTCGAGTATTTAACGCTGCTGTATGAAAATCTGGAAGCTAATCTTGAATATATTGTTGCCGGCAAAGGATCAATGTTTATTGAAGATAATTCAGGCAAAAATGTTTATTGCGACAATATTGTCTATGTCCCCATTTTTGATATTAAAAATGCTGCCGGATCAGGTTGTATTGTAGATAATGAAACAGTCATAGGGCATTATCCTTTTGAACAGGAATGGTTTAATAAAAACATTCTTGCTCCGAAAAATGCTCTTGTAGTGTTTGAAGTAAAAGGCGAATCAATGGAGCCGACAATAAAAGACGGCGACCTGATTATGATAGATACTGCCAATACTGCAATCAGAGATGCAATTTTTGTCGTAAGATTTGACGATGCCTTAGTAGTAAAAAGACTTGAACTTATGCCTGACAATAAATTGCAGGTTAAGAGCGATAATCCGGAATACAGCACATTTACGGTTGACCTTCATACACAATCGGGCATTGCTGTTATAGGTAAAGTTATATGGCACGGCAAGAAACTTTCGCAGGAGTAATTTATGGCATTAACAGAATTTTTAAAAGCGCAAGTAATAAAGAAGCTGGATGAATATTGCGATCAGATTCCTGAGCATATCAGGTGTCAGCTGAAATATTCGTATTCAATAAGAGGCAATGATGTCACAATGTTTGAAGAAAGGCTCAGACATGATGACAAGTGGTCAAAAATGCCTGTTGCAAAGCTTAAATACGATGAACTTAAAAACAGCTGGTCTTTATGGTGGGCAGACAGTAAAGACAGATGGTACGATTATTATAAAGAGATTAAGCGTTCTGTAAATCCCGGTACGCTTGATGCTATCGTAGAAGAAGTGAATAAAGACCCCAAATGCATTTTCTTTAGTTAGCAATCGGCTTAAAATTTTATTTTTAAAAAGCTGAAAGAACGCTTTCAATGGAGATATCATTCAAAGAAGTTCTATAGATTTTTATTTCGTCTTCCGTAAATTCTGTCTCGAGTTTTCTTTTAAATGCAAGGTAACCGGGAAAATTCCATTCTTCGTAATAATGCGCAAATTCAGCTTTAACTTCGTTATAGCAGCTTAATCTTGATGGAGCATGGGGCTGCAGATAAAGGCTTTTGAACTTTTCGTAAATCCGCTTTTTAATTATTGATTGCCCTTTATTATAAGCGCTGTATTTTGGAATAAGCCCGATGATTCCTTCTTCACTAAGTCTTTGTTTCACTCTTGAATATGTGCTGTAACCCATTTTCAGGTCAGAGTTGTTTTTATTTTGATTTTCAAGAAAACATCTGATTTTTTTAGGGGTCATATCTTGAGTCATATAAAGAATTTTCAGATATTTTTCTGCAGGTTTTCTTAAATTTTCAGGTACTTTTTTAAATTTGTCTAATTCTTCCTGCGGAAATTGAAGAAGTTTTTTAAGCTTTTCAATCTTTTCTGCCTTAACGTTTTTACGTCTTTTTGTTTGCCTTTGAGGAATTTTCTCAAGCATGGTATAGGAGTCGGCGCTGATTTTTATTATTATTCCTTCATCTGTAAATTCGCTCAGATATGGCTGAATCTCGCTTTCTTCAAGCTCTGCCATCTGGCATAAATCATCCGTTTTAAACTTGTTTAACCCTTTGATTAATTTTAATAACTGCTTTTTCATCTTTTTTCTCCTGTTCTCTGATTTCTTGTATTCCCGATTTTAAAATTTTGCTGTCTATTTGGGTCAGCTGGTTTGATATTGCTATTTTTTCAGCTTTATCAATAAGGTTTACAATTTGCCTTAGTCGGTTTGCCTGATTAAAAATCAGCTCTATGGCGCATTGAGTGAAAGAAACTTCGCTTAGCTGCGTTATAATATTTTCGGTTTCATTTTTGTCAAAAGATTGAAATTTAAGTATTTCGCTTAACCTGTCATAAACGTGGCGGTATCGCATAATTTTTCTGTCGGCTTTATTCATCCCAAGCATGACAATCGGCGCATTTGTCTTATCGTGAATGTCTCTTATTGTTTCTATCGCCTTTGAATCGCCTGCCAGATAATCTATTTCATCAATCAGTATAATTCGCGGCTTTTGCAGAAGCTGGTTTACGCATTGTTTTAAAAGGTCTGAAGTTTTATAAAAAGGAGTTTCGCCTAATTCTTCAATAAGTTCTTCCAGAAACCACCTGCCCGACATAAGATTGGAGCTTCTTAAATATATTGCATCATTTTTTACTGCCCACCACAGAGCCGTTCTTGACTTGCCGAGTCCGGGTTCTCCGTAAACAAGAGCCATTCTGGGCACTCCTTCGGGTTTATTCTGAAGAGAATTCATAAGCGAAATAAAGTTTTTTACATTTTGAGTTCTTACAAAAGTTTTTTTCATTTTTTAATCTCCGTATATTAATTGGTATTCTTCGCCGGTTTTGTAATCAGTCAGCCATTTCCTTTCTTCGTTTGTCGTGCAGCCTTCTTTTATTAAATATTCATATTTCTCGTAAGAATTCATAAATACCGGTCTGAGTTTATCAGGCAGGATTATTGGTTCTTGCTTGATTTCTATTGCAGAAATTTCCTGCGGTCTGCTTTCTAAATCCATTTGTATCTCAAGGAATTTAATATCTTCTTTTGGCAAGAATCTCTTAACTGCTTTTAGCGTGCGGTTTTTAAGCCTTTTTTGTTTTTGAATTTTTTGTTTAAAATCCTCCATATCTTTGACTGTCCCAAGGTGATAAGCCATCGGATGCGTGCCCGTTACTCTTTTAGCGGTGCATAAATATTCGCCTTTTGTTGAATAAATCTTGATTTTTGTCAGGTCAAACAGGCTGTACCTAATCATTACCCTTTCCCTTAAGCCGTAAAGTGCATCGTTGTAATAATCAGTATTTAAAAACCTTATGCCGTTTCGATGAATTGTTTTGACTTCATAAGCCATCATCAAATCGTCAAGTTTTGATATATCTACATTTTGTTTTTCTCTGGTATCAAAGGCTTCTTTGATTGTTTTGCCTTTTAAATTAGGGCAGGGCTGAGAATGTCTGTAATCAAGCCAGCAGTCTATAAGTTTTATTACATCTTCAATTTTTGGTATGTATCCTTTGTTAACTTTGTCATAAATTTCCTTGTGAAATTTCTCGTTTCTTTTTAAATGCGCCGGTTTTGTTTCTATTGAAGTTCCGCTGTAGCTCGGTACAAGTTTTTCAAATTCTTCTTGAAATTCCTTAAAAAATCTTTCTATAACCTTTGCTCTGGCATTATAGGGTTTTGCGAATACCGGTTTTATGCCAAGATTTGTGTAAATGCCGTTAAATCCCGCTTCGGTAAAATCTGCCGACTCGGTAAAATATTTTGCTTTAAAGGCTCTGCCGTTATCTTGATAAACTATGGTCGGAATCATATCCAGATTGATTATTGCCATTCTTAAAGCTGAAGCTATGCACTGAATATTCTCTTCCAGCATAATGTAATACCCTGCGAGATAGCCCGACTTCCAATCGAGGAATCCTACTAATGTCGCTCTACAGGGTTTTCCGGTGAATGGATTTAAAACAAGGAAGTTTAAAACGTGTCCGTCGGCTACAAGGATTTCGCCTGCTTTGATTGTTGAAATATCTCTTTTCAGGTAGGGCTCGATTTTATCGCGAAGCGCCTTCTCTCCCTCTCTCATTAGTATCCACTTATCGCAATTGTGTTTTTTAAAGTATTGAGCGTATCTGCGGAATGTTATAGCTTGAGGAATATCTGTAAAACCTCGTTTTTCCAATATATGAGTTGTTAATTTTATTGCCTTGCCGATATTGAATTGATTGGGGTGCAGGAGCAGTTTTAAAAATATTCCTATCTGCTCTTCAGTAAGTATTGTTTTATAATCGTTAAATCCCGAGTATTTATATTGCGGAGCAAGGACTTCCCACGTTTCATAATCCGTATAAAGTTTATTCCATCTTAATAAAGAGCCTCTAGAGGTTTTCCCCAGAAGCTCGTAAATGGTTTTTAAATATTCGCCCGAGTTATATAGTTCTAAAAACAGTCTGTCGCCTTTTTGTTTTGGTTTATGCTTTATTCTTAAAGTATTCCATTCGTTAATAAGGTCTAATCTGGCAAGGGCAATTGTTTTTGCTGTATCGGGAATAAATTTCAACTCAGATATTTCAGGTTTTGATATTGGCATTAACTGCGCTTCGATTTCAATAATCCGGCTGTAATATTTATTCTTATATATTTCCTGAACTTTATTTTCTAAAGAGGATAAAAGTATCTCGGAAGTCTTTCCGCCTTGGGTCATAGATTCGCGAGAAGTATATTTGCCCCTGCCGAGAGCTAATCTTAAAGCCCTTGTGGTTATTCCTTTTATTTCGGCTGCTGTCTTTAGATCAACCCAGATACTTTCAGGATTCATTTTTATTCCCTCTGAACCTTTAATTAGTGCGTCATTGGGAATGATAACTCTGTTGTCTCAGATTAGAAGTCTATTTACGACATTTGTATCTAATCTGAATCAATCCGGAAAGCAAAAGCAGGAAGTTCTGCATTTTAGCCGGAACTATTTGATAAATTTTGAAAAACCTTCCATGCTTCTTCCGGCTTCTTCCGGCTTTAGAAAAAAGTGCCACATTCCTGCAAACGGGATTATATCCGCTCGGTGTTTGCAATTGAGGCATATTTTTTAAATAAAATCTTCATTTTGACCGGTACCATTTATGCAGAAAAGTGGCACTTCCTGCATATTGACCGGGACTAAAATATTGTGCCTCTATTATAGACACGTTGCACGTTTTCAGCTTATTTTAAAATTTGCATTTCGACCGGAACTGCCAGATAAACTATAGTCGTTATTCAAAGAAAGTTACGATAGGTAAGAACATATGGATGGATAGAGACGGAGATGGACGCATAGATTATTCTAGAGTAGATAACACAGAGAAAAAACTACCTCGCCGCATAGATATTTCATGGTAAAGTGCATTTTGTTCAAGACTATTCAATACTCAAAATTAATAAAAAAATTAAAAGAGACCTCAAAATAAATAGGTCTCTTTTGGTATTTTTTATTAGGAAGGTCTTGAACCCATGTCAAGCCCCCATTCTTTGTAGAAGAAAGAAGATTATATTTTAAAGATTTTCCTCAAAATATCTTCTACCTTGTTCATTATTTTAGTATCCTATAAATTTTCATGGCTGTCTTAATTCCATCTCCTGTTGCAATAGAGGTTTGTCTGTAATTATCGTTTGCAACATCCCCAATAAAATAGAGCAGTCCTTCTTTTTTAAGGTTCAAGCTGTCGTTTAGCAGCTCATTACTGAGAAAATCCAAACAAGGTTCTCTTCCAACAGCAACTATTATAAAATCTGCTTCCAGATTAAAATTATTTTTATCCTTTATACCTGATAAAATTACTTTTTTGTCTGCTTCTGCAATGCTTTCAACATGAATATTTTTAAAATGCTTAATTTTACCTGTTTCAAAAGCTCTTTTTTCTAAAAGAGGCAGACATTTTGCTTGTTCGCTTCTGTTTAGGATACTAACTTCAGAGACATTGTAATTATTAACCAGATTTATTGCATAATCAAAAGCCGCATCTCCTGCGCCTATAATCGCAAATTTTTTGCCTGTGCAGCTACTTTTATTTAAATCAACTATTTCGTAAAAAATTTTTTTATTATAACGATTGGACTCAGCCGAAGGACTTCTTCGTGTTTGTATAATTTCGCTATTTTTAGGTTTTGTTCCGCTTGCAACAACAAGAATTTCTGAGGTAAATGAACCTGTTGCTGTTTCTATAACAAAATGCTTTTTTGAGCAATTTCCCGAAAAAGAAACTTTTTTTACTTCCGTTAAAATTGGCTCAATATCTAAATCTTTGAGATTTTTTCTGAAATTTTTAACTAAAGTCTGTCCTGAAATACTTTTTTTCAGCCCTATATAATTTTCAACAAGATTAGCATTTCTTAAAAGTCCGCCTGTTTGATTTTTTTCAAACAATAAAAATTCCTGTCCGTCTCTTTTTAATTGCACTGCACATGCAATTCCTGCCGGACCTGCCCCTATTATTGCGACCCTATTGTGCTTCATTCTTTAGTTTCCCGTATATTTCATCCGCTAAAGTTAAATCAGAAAAGCCATGCGCTAAATTAAGCATAGCAGCTGCATGAAAATTTTCATTATATGTAGCTGTTGAATCTATGCATAAAAAAGTTTCAAATCCTCTGACAAAAGCCGCCCTTGCCGTTGTTTCGCAGCACAAATGTGTCATTACACCTGTTATTACAAGTTGTGAAATATTGTTATTTTTTAAAAAATCTTCTAAATCGGTATTATAAAACGAATCATATTGCGTTTTTTCAATCACCTTTGCATTTTTGATATTTAACTCAGAAATAATTTCACTCATGTGAGAATCTACAGAAAGAACTTTTCCCCACCATTTGCCCATCATTGCAGCATTTTCACAAGTATTAATATGCTTTGTAAAAATAACAGGCAGATTCTTATCTACATATGCCTCAGCTAAGATCTTGATTTTAGGAATTATTGCAACCGAAGAAGGAATAAAAGCATTAGAAAATTCGTCACAAAAATATTTTTGCATATCAATAACAATAAGAGCAGACTTTTTTGGAATAAATTCTTGTGTTTTTGTTCTGCCTACTATATTTTTTGTATTATTAAGCAGTTCTAAGGCTTTAGTATCGATAGTTTTATGAGAAAAGTATTTATCTTTTATCATTTTCTTTTTAGCATTATATTTTCGATTACTTTTAACTGATATTTTGCGTTTTTGATCTCTACTTCAACAATTTCTCTGCTATCTTCGGCAAATCTTAATTCATCTGAAATAGAAGATTTTCTTAATCCGAAACAATTTGAGGATTCCTTTATTCCTTGACTTTTATAAAGAAGATCCAATCTCTGTCCTGATATTGTGCTTAATTTTTTAATAAGAATTTGAAGTTGTTCTTTTTTGCATTCAAGATTTAAGCAGTGAGTCATTGCCTTTTTCTTTACTTCTTCAAGCTTATCGTCCGTTAACTGTGCAAATTTATCCATTAACTTTTACTTCTTCAATCATTATAAACCTTTTGGAACCCCTCTCCTCTAATATATTTAATATAATACAATTATTTCATTTTGTTTTTTCATGTCCCCTTTGTATTAAAGGCTATAACTAATTAATAACTGTTATAACTACTCAATACGCAAACAAAACGGCTATCTTCCATGTTAGGTTAATATTTGAATTAAAATTTTACAAATGACTTTAATAAAAATACAAGGAATATCAGCATTATTTCTGGCATTTCAGCTATTAAATCAGACAGTTTAATTATCAATCATGGAAGAAATATTTTCCAATAAGCTTTTTAATACTTATTGTTACTTAATAAACGGTTTAACGCCCCGAAAAACATGTCAGACAGAAGTAAGCGCATGGTTTCTTTTTAAAAAAATGTTAAGAAAAAATTAACAATATTTATTGTAAATTTTTTTTAGAAATTAAAAAACATAAAACAACACCCCGAAAGCCTTTTGTAAAAAGCGTTTCACATGCTTAATATTTCTTTATTATTTTTGAAATGTAAATAGTTTAAATAATATACGCAATTGTTGAATAATGTTTGTTTTTATATATGTACAGACAGATTACAAAAACAAAGAAAGGACGGTAACTTCACTAAATAAAAGTAAATTAACTATTACACATTAGAGAGAGAATTATATAAAAAGGAGAAAAATTTTTTAAAATTAGAGCTACAAAATCCAAACAGGAGGAATTTAAAAAAAAAGAGACGGGCAATACCCGTCTCTTTTTTTTTAAATTTTTATTACATAATTTTTAACATTTTATCTATAGAATTAAAAGCTTTTTCAGCGATTTCTTTATCTACGTTAATTTCAGGTTGTTCTGTTTGAAGAGAAACCAATATATCTTCTAATGTTGTCCATTTCATGTTTTCACAGACTGCTTTTTCTGAAGCAAGTACAAATGTTTTTTCCGGATAATCACGATTTAGTCTGTCTACAACTCCTTTTTCTGTTGCAATTATAAAAGCTTTTGCACTGCTTTCTTTTACTCTTTTCATTATTCCGGAAGTGCTTCCAATATAATCGGCTAAGTTTATCACGCTTGTGTGGCATTCAGGGTGAACAAGCACTTCTATTTCTTGCGGCAAAAACTTATCAGTAATGTTTTTACGGCAATTCACTATATCTTCCGGTCTTATACGCATATGAGTAGGACAGTACCCGCTGTAACAAATTATTTCTTTATCCGGTGTTTGTGATGCAACATAAGATCCCAGTCCTCTGTCAGGAACAAACAAAATTCTTTTATCAGGCAATGATTGAACTACTTTAACCGCATTAGCACTTGTGCAGCAAATATCAGATTCCGCTTTAATTTCTGCTGTAGAGTTCACATAACACACAACGGGTGATCCTGGGTACAATGCCTTAAAATTTCTTAATTCTTCGGCATTGATCATATCTGCCATCAAACATCCTGATTCAAGCCTTGGAAGTATAACTTTTTTTTGAGGAGACAGAATTTTAGCTGTTTCCGCCATAAAATAAACGCCTGCAAAAATAATAATCTCAGCGTCAATATTGGCCGCTTGACGGCTTAAAGATAACGAATCCCCGACAAAATCAGAGACTTCATCAATTTCAATATTTTGATAACAATGAGTCAGTATAACTGCATTTTTTTCTTTTTTCAGATTGTTAATTTCATTTATTAGGTTAATATTATTCATAAGCTCGCTCTTGCTTTTATCCATTATTCTAAATTACATTTATTAGAAATAACAAGATAAATACTATATACAGTGTACATTCAATAAACATTTTATATTGTAAAATAAAATAACACATTGTAAAATCTTCTTTATAACATAATAAAGTCAAATAAAAGTTCCGCAAACAAGACTCCAAACAAAGACTTGGCCGCAATCTAAAAGGAATTTGATAAACTAAATGAATTTATTAACAACATTAATCAATAAAATTAATCCCGGCGCTAAAAAGGGAATTGGTATATTTATTTCTTCAGCTTCTACTCTTGAAGTTGTTGAATACGACTATAATTCAGGGTTAATAAATAATTACAGCAAAATATCATTTGAATATGACGTTATTACAAGAGAAGTCAATACTGATAATTTTGAAACAGCGCTGCAAAATATTATAAAAAATTTCGAAATTACACCACAGATTCCTATTACTTTGGCAATATCCAGCATTTTAATCAATAACAAATCACTCCCTCTGGAGCTTGATAATGAAGAAGTTTATACAGCTTTAGTTTCAGAAACAGAAAAAAATTATATATTCAAAAAATCAGAACCTGCGGTTAGTTGGAATATCACTTCAACTGATAAAGATAACCATATCAATAATATTATTTATTCGGCTTTGCAAAAACAATTAATTGAAAAAATGGATACTATCTTTAGAAGGCAAAACTTAAAGCTTGTTGCTGTTGATATTTCATATTCGGCTTTTATCAGGGGTCTTTCTGTTTCAGGCATTGTTGATGATTGCATTAAAGGTAACTTAAACTGGAGTGCTTTAATAATAAAAGACAATGCTAATGCTGTAATAACCTTAAAAGGAAGTCACCTTTTGAATATTGAAGAAACTCCGCTAGCTTTAAATTCTCAGGACACAGATGATTTATATCCTAGCCTGGCTTCAAGTTTTCAAGATAAAATACGGGACTCTAAAGTTGACACATTAGTTATTGTTAATTATTCAAAAATTGTTGATTCAAATACTCTGGCTACATATTTTGATTTCAAATGTCCTATTATTAAAATAGACAATAATTTCTACAAAGGAGAGTCTTTATTCACTTATGCAATGGATTCGCCATTTGAATCTATAAATCTTGAAGTTATTGGTGCTTCCTGCTGGAAAAATGCGCCTATAAAATTCGGGTTTAATTTCTTAGGCTCTCAGAATTCTGATGATACTCCAGGCTTTTTGGCTGATCTGGGTATTGCAGGTAATCCTCTTCATTCGATTTTATTTATTTTAATAGCCATTGCATTTTTGTTAGTTACTTCAATAAGTTTAATAGCAATGCCGATAAATGCCTCTCTTGATAATCAATATCAAGAATTATCAACAAAATGCACCAAATATAAGGAAAAATTTGATAAACCTCAAGTAAAAGTATTTAATTTGTATGATGTTGTTCAAACAGGCTTTAAAAATAACGAAAAACTTATAACATCATATGATGCAATAAGCAACGTAATCCCCGAAAAAGTATGGCTAACTTCAATAGCTATAGATGCAGATTTAAATGCAAGTATCCAAGGCAAAGCATATAGTGTTGAAGATGTTGTAAGTTATTATAAAAACCTTTCAAGTGTTTCAAAATTAAATAATTTTAAGATTAAGTCAATCAGAGTCGTAGGAGAAAACTCTGGTACAGATCAAAACACTCCTGCGGTAAGCGTTAACACCATTGCAAACAATTCACAGCCGGTACAACCACAGAATAACCTTCAGTCTGACCTTCCAACATTACCGACACAACCGAATGGAACTCCGATGCTTCCACCTCCACCGGCTTCAGGTGCTTCAATCAATTCACTTGCTGTTCTTTCCGGACCAAAATATTATGAATTTGACTTTGGAAATCCAAAAATAACCCAACCGCTGGATACTAATCAACCTCAGACTCAAGAAAAAGGAATTATATCAGGCTTAACTGATTTCTCAAAAAACTTAAACTTAGGTAATTCAACTAAATAGTTAAAATAAAGAGTATAAAAATGAATCTTGACGACTTTAAAAAAAATTATTTTAATAAATTAATAAGCTTTGTCAAAAACAATTATGACAAAGATGCAGGATTATTTGCATTGGTACTTGTTTTAGTAATCTTTTTTGGTATAAAACAAGGTGTTCAACCTGCTATAACACAACTTGGCGATAACATTGTAAAAGTTGGTCAAAAGAAAGATGAGTTAAAAAACTATGTAGATCGAGAAAAATACATGTTAACTCCTAATTCTCAAAAAAATAACCAAAATTTACCCGTAAACATTTACAAAGCGCCTTATTCTGGAATGGATACAGAATCAGCATCTGTAGACCTAGTTCAGCAAATTATTAAAATAATTAAAGACACTGGAAATAATAGAATAAATCAAGTAGATTTTACAACTCAGAGTTTAAAAGATGATGCAGGCACAAATTCAAGTGACTACAGCATATTGAGTTTAAATTTATCATTAGAAGGACCTTTTGATTCCATACAAAGCGCCTTAAACGAGATTTATCTTATGAATTATTTAGTTGTTATAAAAAACGTTAATTCTACCTTACTAAATAATACCAATTATGACCTTATCAAAACTGATTTAACATTAGATCTTTATATAAAATTAAATAATTCACCAAATTCCTCAGATAAAACTTAACTCCAGTTGTTTGTAAAAATATTTTTGTTGCTGGTCTGACAGGTATAACAAACGTTTGGTTCAAGATAGAATTTTTGAGAAGATTCAGAGAGCGTGTTTCCGACTTTTCCGCGAGGATCATTTAAAAGAGCGGGGCATGCATACACACCGCTGTCTGTAATTACCCTTGAGTTTGCACAATCAAACAAATCTTTATTGCAATTTTTAATACCTTCTTGCGTAACGATGTCATCTTCTTTGTAAGAAGAATAATTTTTTTCATATTCGCCGGTTTTAATTACCGGAATTATTTTTATATTTATATCTGTCGGTTGAAAATCAAGCTTTGATAATAAATTTAAAAATCCTTCTTTTAAGCTCTGTTCATCTTCATCCCAAATATTAACAGCAGAAACTATGGGATTGAAACCATAATTTACAAGGTTTTCTATGCCGGTCATGATTTTTCTAAAAGAGCCTTTTCCTCTTATTTCATCATTTTTGCTTTCAGTATAATGGTCTAAACTTATTCTGAAAATAAGCTCATAATCGTGATCCTGTTCAATTTGCCTGAGAAATTTTGCTTTTTTATCATTAATTAAAGTCCCGTTTGTTACAATTATTACATTTGTAATTTTTAGACAATATCTTATTATATTATTGATATCCCTATTAAGAAAAGGTTCTCCGCCATATAAATAAATTTCTTCAATCTGAGTATTTTTTACACCTTCAAGTGCTGTTTTTATTTTATCCAGATTAAGAAATCCTTTTGTTTTATTACTCTGACCGCAATTTAAATAACAATGACGACATTTTAAATTACATGTAAATCCTGATACTAACAACCATATATTATTTAATTTTTTTAATTCTACAGATGGTGCTTGAAATCCTAGCTGTGTTGACATTATTTTCTCCTATCCCTTTATTCTTTTTCATTTTATGTAAAGCAGAAAGAATTTAAAATAACTCAGCTAACCTATGCCGCTGCTATAGTTAAGCTACTAGTTTTGAGTTTTTCAGGTATAATAAATAGTGAACATATGGGTATAATATTTAAAATTTGAAGAGTATGCAAAGTCGTATTTAGCCTCTATACTTTAAATAGAAGGCATTATCTTGAATTTTGTAAAAATTTCAATAAAGGAGAATTTTAATTGACAAAAGAAAACATTTATCAAATAGCATGTGCTGTGGCAAAAGTTCTTGATAACAAACTTGCTAAAGATATAACTATATTGAACATAAAAAATGTTTCATCGATTGCGGATTATTTTGTAATTTGCAGCGCTGAAACAACTACTCAGGTAAAAGCTCTTTCCGGATATGTAGAAGATACCGTTGAAAAAGTTTATGGACTAAAACCTAAAGGAACTGAAACAGACTCAAAAAACAGATGGCATTTGTTGGATTATGGCGATATTATTGTCCATATTATGCATAAAGAAGAAAGACAATACTACGCAATAGAAAAATTCTGGAGCCATGCCTGCAAAATTAATCAGGAAGAATGGGAGCAGGAAGCTGAAAGCTTGAAAATCGATTAATTTATTTTTTTAAAGTTCTTTATATTTAATTAGACTGTAAATTGTCGCTATTATAATCAAATTTGGAACCCATGCAACTAAAAACGGGGTTAAAATACCTGTTTGTGCAAGCATATCAAGAAACGGCAAAATTATATAATAGACAAATATCAAAGAAACACCTAAAGAAAATCCGACAAATCTTTTTTCTCTCGGACGGCTAAAGCCTAATAAAACACCACATATAGCAAAAAGCACACATCCAATCGACTGGGCAAATCGCTGATAATATTTGCTCAGCGCAAGTCTGTACTCATCATTCATTTCAACAGCTTTTAAAACTTGCATATAACTCTTCAGCTCGGTATTAGTCATTTCTTTTGATCTTTTTGTAGAAAACACCAGAAGTTTTTTTGCCTGCTCTGAAGATTTTTCATCAAAAATACGCATTTTATTGAAAGGAATTATTTTTTCATAAACACCGTTAGAAGCTATTTTATATTCTATTCCCTTGTTTAAAACCCAATATCCGTTTTTGATTTCTGCGCTGTTTGAAGTAATTATAGACTTAATAAGAGGGGCATCCGAGCTTACCCTGTCTGAAAACATTAAATATTTTATCAAAGAAATGTTATTTCCGTCATAACCTCCTACAATAAGAACATTTTTGGGCTTCCCTGAAGGGGCTTTATCCATATAAACAAAGTGGCTTTGAAATACTTCATTTTTAAGCTTTTTAATTTCAAAAGTACTGTAAGGAATTAAATCTTTATATACAAAATAACAAATACCGCTTCCGATAATGCTTAAAATTACTATCGGAACAAATAATCTCTGAAGGCTGACTCCTACCCCTCTTATTATAGTAAGCTCAGAATCTTTGCTAAGTCTGTCAAAAACAAACAGGCTTCCTATCATTAATCCTACCGGTATGGCTTTGCCTAAAATCTCGGGAATTTCGAATAAAAAAAGTTTTATTGCTGTTTGAAAAGTGATTTCGCCATAAATAGTATTTCTAATAATTTTGAATAAGATTTCCGGAGATATCCAAACTACGATAAATACAACTATCCCGACTAAAGTAGCAGTTAAAACTTGTTTAAATATGTATCTATCAAGAATAGTTATATATTTAAAGTTCAAAGTCCTCTCCTAAATAGAATTTTTTGGCAATTTCATCTTCAGCAACTTCCTGACTGGTACCCTGTACTTTTATACAGCCGTCAAAAATTATATAAGCCCTGTTTGTTATAGCCAGAGTAGCCTTTGGATTGTGGTCTGTCAGCAGTACGCCTATACCTCTTTCTACAAGTGCTTTTATATTTTGCTGAATATCAAGAATGGCAATAGGGTCAATTCCCGTAAAAGGTTCATCCAGTAAGATAAATTTAGGATCTGCTGCCAGAGCTCTTGCGATTTCAACACGTCTTCTTTCTCCACCTGAAAGTTGAACACTGGGACTTTTTCTCAGTTTTGTAAGTCCAAAATCCTCCAGAAGATATTCCATTTTTTCTTTTCTATCGGCTTTTGTGAGCTTTTTATTCATTTCAAGAACCAGATCAATATTTTCTTCAATTGTAAGTTTCCTGAATATTGAAGTTTCCTGCGGCAAATAGCCGATTCCTGCCCTTGCTCTCATGTGAATAGGCAAGTTTGTCAAATCCTGACCGTCAAGAATAATTTTTCCTGTATTCGGTTTTACAAGCCCTACCAGCATATAAAAAGTTGTTGTTTTGCCTGCCCCATTTGGACCGAGAAGTCCTACAACTTCGCCCGGATTTACTTCAAAAGAAACCTCATTTACAACGGTTCTGTCGTTATATATTTTTTTTAGTCCCTGTGCAATTATTGGCATATTTTAACTCTTTTGTTTTTTCATGTCTTTTATACTTTGTACCTGAGTAAATCTTGTTTTTACATTACCTTCGGCTGTAAAGTTCTTTGGATTTACTGTTATTTCTATTTTATCGGCTTCAACATGTCTTTCGCCTTCAATAATTTTGGATCTTCCGATGAAAACAATTTTATTAGGTTTACCGGAATTACCGGTTTTTGCCGAATTTGCATCAGGAATAAAAATAGCTTTAGGTCCTACTGCAACATAGCCTTTATAATTAATTTTAACATGCCCGCTTGTTATAAGGGTTTGAGTTCCTTTATCATATTGCTGAAATTCTGAAACTATATCAACAGGAGTTCCGTCATCCAGAATTGTTGTAGAATTTACATTGCCATAGGCTACCATTTCGTTTGTAACAGCATTATAAAGAACATCATCAGCATTAATTACACTTTTATCCTGATTAACGATTGCCTTGCCGATAAGTTCAACTTTTTTAAGGTTTCCGTCAGCATCTATACTTATTCTTGCCTTATTAGATTTTGTTTTTATTTCCTGATAATCTATTTTTACGTTATCAGTAGCTACTATGATATTTTTAGCTATATCAAATTCCTGAGTTGCGGCAGATATATGAACTATCGGTTTTTTATTCTCAAAAACAGCAGATTCTGCGTTTCCTTCGGCTTTAATTCTGTTTTTTAACAGGGATAGATTTATTATGTTGGCTTTTATTTCACTCTGGGTAGAACCGTCAGTTTTGACTGCATGTGCTCCGTTCAAAAAAGTTGCTGTTTCTGTTTTTCCGTTAGCATCACTTTTTACTACAACTTTTGGACTTTTAACATTTATATTTTGGTAGTCAACGCTTACTTTTCCTTCAAAATTTGTTGTCTTGCCGTCAAAAGTCTGTTTATCTGCCTGAATATTTATATTTTCTGCATAAGACAGAACCGGTACTGTCAATAAAGAAATTATGCCTGTAATTATTAATGTTTTAATGATTATTTGCTTTTTCATTTTGTTCAAATTACCCTCAAGTATCTTTGTTTGGTTTAGAGATTAACATAAAATCAAAAATAAATCTTATTTGTACACATAGCTGTTTGAATTTCCGCTAAGTTTCATCTTGGTAAAGGACGAATTGAATACTGACTTGTCGCTTGTTGTAAGCATTTTATCATCTTGAATTATCTTAACGTTTCTTGTTGCAGTTATCGTGTCTGTTTTACCAGCCCAGCAAATTTCTCCGGCAGTTATAAGTACATTTTTGTTATTTGCAGCCCTTGCTCCGTTTTTCAAAACAACTTCTTTTTTAGCACTGTTATAAATAGCAAGAGGAGCTTCTACACTAAGAACTACTGTATTATTTTTATAAAAATTACCTTTTATGTTTTTCAGTGTTATTATATCAACACCTTTATCATAATTTCCGCTTGCGGCTACAACTTCCCAGAATTTTTTTCCTTCATTGGTTTCTGTAATTATTAAATCAGAAACTTTTACTTTTTCTTCTTCAGTTTTTTTTACGGAAGAAGATTTTTCTGTATTTAGTTTTACGTTTTCTCCTGAATCAGAGAAAAAGACCCACACACTTAAAATTGTTAAAACACACAAAATAATTATAGATATTAAAGTTTTTTTAGACATTTTTGTATAACTCACAAATCACTACAAATTTTATTATTATATTAAATTTTAGCAATAACGTAATAAAATTGGTAGTAATTTTTAAAATATATTTATCTTTTGCACCTTTAGACTTGATGCCAACTTACAGTTAAGCGCAATCAAAAACCCAGCTAAAACAGGGCTTGTAAGATTTAAAAGATAGCTATTCTCTTCTTATAATATGAAATTCGGAGGAGGTGAGATTCGAACTCACGGTGCAGTTACCCACACGACGGTTTTCAAGACCGTTCCATTCAACCGCTCTGGCACTCCTCCAAATAAAACTCGGTTTTTATTTATGAGAAAATAAATGCGCTTAAGTCGTCTTTTATATTACTATAAAATTATTTTTTTTACCATTGATTTTTTCAATCTCTTTTTAACAGGGTTAAACCGTGGTTATCAACTCCGCCTGTTTTTAGAAGACCAACTTTTTCACAAAAAACAGGAAAAAGATTGATAATACGCTTAAATCCTTCATCACTGCGCAAATATTGCGGATCATGCTGATAATTAGATTCTGCCGAATCTCCGCCTAAACCCGCAAAATCTTTAAAAAGCCGCAGCATTGCTATTTCTTTTTCTTTTAAAGTTTCACTGACAGCTTTATTTTCAATAATTTTATCGGAAATTTTAATTCTTGAAGGATGCGCAATACCTGTCATTGCTCCTCTTGTTGAATTAAGCACTGTTTCGATATCAGGTGTATGCGGTGTATAATCATTAGCAACTATCTTACCCTTAAAAAGAGCGCTGACCTGTTGGTCATCAAGCCCTTTGCTCTGTAAATATTTATTAAGCTCATATCTTATTCCCGGTCCGCCTGCTGTTCTCAATGCGGTATTATAATTTTTTCTTTCTTCAAAATCCGTAATATCTATGCCATGTTTATCACTTGCATCAGTTATTATCCCATTTATTAAATTTCTATTGCCCCCTTCAACTTTTTTTAGCATTTTGACTAATTTATCATCGAACGGATTAACGCAATAGCCAAGTATTTCAAGTTGTACAGGTTTATTGAAATATTTTGGATTGTTATAAATAGAATTTATTTCAATACCGGGAACAAATTTTATGTGCTCAAACCTGTCGGGATTTTTCTGTGATTCTTCTGCAATATATTTAAGGCAGTCTTTTACACCTTCAAGTGTGTCATGATCTGTAACGGCAACAATAAAATTCTTTTTTTGTCCTGACTCGTTTAATTTTTGAACCTGTTTATCAACTTCTTTAAAAAATGTTTCGGGGGTAAACTTGCCGTCTGATGCTGTTGTGTGAGTATGAAGATTAACGGAAAAAATTCCTGTATCCGAATTGGCAGGATCAAAATTTTCCGGTTTTAACTTTTTGATTTCTTCGCTCAATTCGTCAGGACCAATAACAGCCTTTAAATCAACAGGTTTGCAGCCTATTTCTTTTGCTATTGTTTTTCTGTATATTTCTCCGGAAATCAACGGATTTAACAAATTTCTGATTTTTGTTGCCGGTTCTACTTTTTCATCAAGGCAAAAATCAATTTTAAAATCTTCTGTTCTTCTATAAACTGCTGATTGGACTTTTTTAAATAAGTCAAAATCATTTTCTGAAATTATTTCTGTAAATTTATCGACAAGAACGGGATCAAAGTTTTTTCCTTTTTTATTTCTTAATTCTTCTATTGCCTGCAAATGGTGCATTATCTCGCTGTCAGGATATTTAGGCACTGTAATTGAATCAAAAGCATCTGCAACAGGAATTATTTTATCAATAATATTTTTTCCGTCATTATCAAATAGATTGCCTATTAGAGAATCTATTCCTCTATTTTTCATGCCAAGAACTTGATTAAGCCAAATTCTTCCCACTTCAGAGTGTTGAGGATATTTGTTTTCGTCTTTCATTATATTTATGTTGGAAAAAGATTGTTCTGAACAAATCAGTTTGCCTATATCATGAAAAAAAGCGGCTATTTTTACGTCTTTAACCTTAATTAAAGGAAGTTTAACGGCTTTTGCAAGTGCTTCTGCGTACAGGGAAGTTGCATAAGAATGTTTTAAAAGAGGTATGTTCTTAGTCCCGATTGCCGGTGCCAGTATATCTATCAGCTCTTCGACATTAAATTTGTATTTATATCCCGAAAAAGCTAATGTTGTATTTTTTAAGGCAGTACATGCATTCTTTTTAAACGGGGAATCGCCATTATTTATGTTTGCATTTTGAAAATAGGGCTTGGACTCTAAAGATGCAATATCTTTATCAGGTTGAATTTTAGCTTTATAACAGGATAATAAACAAAAATTATTTGTTATAAGCACCATGTACCCCTTTTTTGAATCTTTCTTGTTAGAATATAACATCAATAAGTCAACAAATAATTAGGATTTTATTAGAAATTTATTTTTTTAATGCCATTTGCCTAACATTTTATTATACATGTTTTAGTAAGGATATAATACTAAATTCCAGTCTATCAAGTAAAAACACAAAGATGTCATTCTGAGGCAAAGCCGAAGAATCTGTCTAATTGGGCTAAAATGAGTTTGTTTTCAAGAAAACCGGCAAAGACGGATTTTCCTGAAAAGTATCACTTCTAAAAGTTATAGGCTTATAGACTTAATTCTCAAATGTACAGATGCTTTGTTTCACTCAGCATGACAAAAAATACTCTTGCAAATTATACTATTTTATATGGTTAGAAAGCCATATTGTCAACGCGGCATTATTAAATAACCAGAAAGTAAAATATAACCCCACAAGGTAAGCAGACCATAAAACCGACGGAACCATCAAAAAAGCTGCGGGTATTGATATTTTGTAGAAGTTATAAAACACTGCAAATGCTGATAAACACACCAGAAATGCTGTTGCCAAGCCGCCAAAATTAGACATTAAACCAAAAAACGCAGGTATAATAAGCGCGCTTAGAATAAGTTGAATGCCAAATAAAATTAGTGCGAGTTTTTTGTTGCTCTTGCCTGAATACGGCTCGGGATTTATGCCTATTTTTTTAAGTTTGTCCAGAAAGACTTGCTGGTCTGTATTTTTGCTGTTTAAGATAAAATACAGGGCTATACCTGTTAATAAAGATATAATCAGCCAAACCACTTGATAAAACGACACAGAAGGATTGAAGGCAGGTTTAAAAAGATATTTGTACCAAACTAAAGACGCATCATTTATGACAAATTTGTCTGTAAATACACCGATTGCCCAGACTATTTCACAAATCAGCAAGGAAAATGCCAATATTAAAATATTTTTTTTGTTTGAAATTATTGCTTTTATATTCATTTTTTTCTCCTGTTTGTTTTTTGATAAATAATTAAATAATCAAAGTTATAAACTCCTGACACAACGTACAGAAAACGCAT
>JBAWVS010000031.1 GCA_037147175.1 bacterium | reverse complement strand
AAAGGACAGATGTTTCGCTTTGCTCAACATGACAATAAGAAAATTAATTGGCAATTGAAGTTAATTAGAGTTATATATAATAATAAAAATAATTTCCGTCAGGTCAAAATTCTGACAGAAATTATTAAGAATTATGTATTTATTTTTAACAAGATAAGCTCTTAAAGATTTATTGACCTTCGTGCCGCGTAAAACCAAGAAAATTCTTTACTTCACTTTTTTCATTTTCTTCGTTTGTTTTAGCTTTTTCAGCTATTTTAGGCTTACGCTTATTTTTAGGGATCTTAAAACTAAAAATTTTTGAAATAGTGTTTAGAACTAAAAGAATAAATTCTTTTATAACAGTTAAAAAACTTTTTTCATCAACAACAGGATCATCACCTATAAGTCTTTTACCTTCGTCAGAGATTTTTAATTCATCAGTTTTTCCTGTCCTGACATTTATGTAGCCGCCCTGTGATTTTGACCCCCCATCATTTGCTGTTCCTGTTGTCGGTCTGATCAAGTTATTGCTTGTCGGCTTAATAGGGAGCATATCCATTAAATAACTCCTTAAGGATGTAAGTAAATAAAATTTTTTTAAATAAAAATATTCTATTTATATAAAAACATTATACATTACACTTGTAGTTTTTAGAAGGTTAACAAATTGTAATATTAAGTTTTGTTAAGATATTACAGTAAATTTCTTATCTAAGTGGAATTTTTTGAACAAGGCCTTATAATTTTTCATGCAAACAGGTTCAAAATTGATTAAAATATTCATGAACTTTTTAATTATAGTGCTCTGAAAAAGTAATTAAGAAATGAAATATTTTTTGCGAAAGCACTATAGCTTTTAGGAGTGATGCTTTTCGGGAAAATCCGGCTTTGCCGGTTTTCCTGAAAACAAACTCGTTTCAGTGTAATTATTCACATTAATGGCAAAAAATGAAAATAAACTATCTCAAAATCATTAACAATTTTGTAAAAAACACTCAAACCTCAAGTGTTGTAGGAGAGGGCATAGATGACCTTCTCAAAACAGCTTCCGGGGCTAAAAATGCGATACAAAAAAATATTACGTCAAATCAAAAAACTTTATTAAATTCAAATCAGGACATCAAGTTTAATTCAATAAACAGAATGGAGCAATCAGCATTAATAAAAGAACTTTTAAAACTGCCCGGCGAAATGGATGAACTTTTTAGCCTTCTTGTTTACAAAAAGATTTCTCCTGAAAAATTAGAAACTCTATTAAAACAAAACCAGAAACTCAGTACAGATTTAATCAAAGAACTGCTTGAAAATAATTCCAAAGAATCCCTGAATAAACTTTTAAAACTTTTTCAGCAGGCACCCGGCGGAACTCAAAACACTGACCAATTAAAAGAAGTTTTAAGCTTATTAAGCTATATTACCCCTAAAAAAGAGGCATCCCCGCAGCAGATTCTTACAAATTTAACTTTATTATACCTTCCGTGGCTTCCTTTATCTGAAAAACAGCATATAGAAATATTATTCGAAAAACTCAACCGCAAAGAAGAAAAAAAAGAAGAAGAAAATTCAGAACAAACAGTGCTTGTAATTTATATAACCACAATAAATTTGGGCAGGTTCAAGGTTTCAATTATCCTGAATAAGGATTATTCAATAAAAATAGAAATAAATTATCTTGAAACCGAAAAAAATGAAAAGAAAAAAGAATATCTTGAAAAAATTTTAAAAGGAATAAATGAGCAGACAAGAAAGGACAAAATTAGAGCCAGAATAGAGTTTACCTTATGTGAAACAGGAACAAACGAAATAAATTCGCTTTCACAAAAAAATCGGGAAGTTATTATTTCTCCGACAAAAGATGTTTCTCCTGTTTTAGTTATTGCAGCTCAAAAAATAGCCAAAATTATTCTTGAAACGGACGAAAAAATTTCTTTATTACAGGAAAGAGAAAAAATGATGTTAAAAGATTAAAAAAGTAACGCTAATTTCAAAGTGACACCCTGAAGACTATTTCAGGGACTCCCCGACGTGGAACAAATTTCAAAACAACAGCACAATTTGTCTTTGGGACTGCGATTAAAATCATAAACGGCTTGTTTGACAAGGCGATTTTGATTTTAACAAGACAGCTTCTTGATCATTATGTCTACGACTGTGCAAAAAAAGAGCAAATTTCATCTAAACAGATGAAATTTTGAAGAAACACTAAAAGCAAGCCCTTATATTTCCGATTACTAAATAAGAGAGGGACT
This sequence comes from bacterium, assembly GCA_037147175.1. Lineage (NCBI taxonomy): Bacteria > bacterium. The sequence goes on along the minus strand of JBAWVS010000031.1, from coordinate 25,334 downwards.
GAGCTTTTTACAAAAACTGATGATGTTTTATTAAAGCTCCCGCTTCGCAAAAGAAGGAGAGGAAAAATATGAAACTTTACGGCGGAATTGACCTGAATGACGGAGGAATGATCTCTTCAATAAGAGATATGTACCTTCAAACAGACATTATGAATGTTATTAACGATAACATTCAAGGCTTTAACAAAGTCGGGTATCAGAAAAAAGTACCCGTTGTTTCATCATTTGCGGAATTTTTAGGCTCAAATGCATTATCTCAAAAAACAGATGAAGAAGTAGGCAGAATTAAAATTACAAAAAATCCCCTTGACCTTGCTTTAGCCACTGAAGGATATTTTCAGGTTTTATCCCCCAACGGAATAAAACTTACAAGAGATGGCAGATTTAAAATGGACAAAAACGGTAATATTCTTACTCTGCAAGATTATAAAGTCCTTTCAAAAGAAGGAAAGCCTTTAAAATTAAGCACTATACCAAAAGATATTGCCGATATAAAAATCGATAAAGACGGTGTGATTAAATACCTTGATAAATCTGATCTTAAACTCCACGATGCCGGAACTGTTTCTGTAGTTTCAAACAAAGGCATAAAACTTGATAATCCCGATGTTAAACAGGGTTATGTAGAAGAATCAAACGTTGCGCTTCATGAAGAACTTTTTAATATAGTGCCGGTAAGGCGTAATTTTGAAGCAAACAGGCAATCATTCATTATACAGAATGATGCTCTTACAAAAGTAATACAAGAATTAGGCAGAACAACTTAATAAGTTTAATAAAAGGGTTATAAAACATGACTACAATTCAAGGTTCAATTTCAAAACTCGTAACAAACTCAAACGCAATGTTTGAGTCATTTGGCTATATTGCAACAGATGTAGCAAACTTAAACACTAACGGATTTAAAGCACAAAGATTCGAAACCTACCTAAATCCGGACGGAACTCTTGAAGGAAAGATGAGAACTGATTACTCAAAAGGCGGTCTTGTAAGAACAGCCAACGATCTTGATATTGGTATTGACGGAGCAGGCTTTATTCCCGTAACAAAGAAAGATGGAACGGTTGCTTATACAAGAGACGGCTCTTTTGCAATAAATTCTGAAGGCTACATGGTTACAGCTGACGGATGCCTTGTTGCAGACGGCATTAAAATTCCTGCAAACTACGACAAACTCAAAATTCAAACCGATGGAACCGTAACTGTTTTAAAAACAAACGGCGGGGCTTTTGAAAAAATCGGAAAAATTCCACTTGTATCTTTCAACAATCCTGAATCATTAAAAAAAATTGAAGGCAATAAACTTGAACCGACAAACGACTCGGGTAAAGCAACTTTAATCGCCAATAATACAAGCATAAAACAAGGAACTCTCGAAAAAGCAAATATTGATATTTATTCATATGTCAATGAAAGCTTGAAACTTAACGGCAGTTTAATCGCCAGTGCAAGACTTGTAAAAGTGGTTGATGAAATATACAGACAATCTATCAACCTGCGTCAATAAATAAATTTTTTTTAGGATGCTAAGAAATCACAAAATAACAAAAATATAAGGAAAATATATGTCTTTCATGAATGGTCCTATCGATAAAACAAATATGCTGCTTGACTTAATCACAGTCAAACAGCAGGCTCTCAGTTCCAACATAGCAAATATGAATACCCCCGGGTATGTTAGACAGGATGTTAGCTTTGAACAGTACATAGGAAAACTTGATAATCCTCTGGAAACAAAAATGGCAAAAAGTATAGGTCCTTGCCCCCTTATTGAAGAAAGACAGGGAAAAGTAAACATAGCGGAAGAACTTATGGCTATGCAAAAAAATTCTTTATTTTATTCCGTAGCCACAAGAAGAGCAAATTCTTTGATTCAGGAACTAAAAACCGTTGCACAAGTAGGAAAGTAGGTAACATATGGGCTTATTAGATTCATTAAATATAGGTGAAGCGGCTTTAAACGCTCATGGAAAACGTCTTGAAGTATACGCAAAAAACATAGCAAATATAGATACCCCTAATTATGTAAGAAAAATTCCTACATTGGCGGCTATGGATGATATTTCTTTCCAGGGTTTATTAAGCAGAATGAAAGATAATGTTTTTAATACGGGAACTTTACCCGCTGCCGCAGGCGGCGTGGCTTTTACGGGAGTTATTGAAGACCCGACACCCGGAGAACTGATGTACGCACCAAATCATCCTGATGCAGACAAAAATGGCTATGTCAGAAGATCAAACGTAAATCCAATGAGCGATATGGCTGATTCGATACTCGCATCAAGAGCGTATGAAGCTAACATTGCCGTAGTTTCAATTACAAAAGCCATGGCTCAAAAAGCTGTAGAAATAGGAAGATAATATAACTGTTTTCTTTAAAAAAAAGCTAAAACGAGGTAAGGGAAAAGGAAAATGTTCAGCCAATCAATCGACAAATTAATACAGAGTTCAAGTATTAAATCAGCTCAAGAAAGAGTTTTGCAAATAGAAACAATTCTTGCCGATAGGATAAACGCTGTTTCTCCAACTTTACCAAAAATTAACGGAAATCAAAATGACGTAAATCTCCCTAAATTTTCTGATTATATGAAAACAACCCCTCCTCAGGGTCTTAAATATAAAGTTGCAGAGCTTCCTTCTCTTTCAAAAGGTCAAATTCAGGAAATGGTAACTCAAATTTCCGAAAAATATAAAATAGACAATAAATTAGTAATGGCTTTAATCCAACAAGAATCAAATTTTAATACTTCTGCTGTTTCAAAATCAGGAGCGATGGGCTTGATGCAGCTAATGCCGTCTACAGCAAAAACACTTGGCGTTTTAAATCCTTTTAGTGCTGAGCAAAACATTGAAGGCGGGGTAAAACATTTAAAAAACATGCTGGCAAAATATAACGGAAATCTTATTCTGGCACTCGCTGCCTACAATGCAGGCGGAGGAAGCGTGGACAAATACGGCGGAGTACCGCCATATAAAGAAACACAGAATTATGTAAAAAAAATTCTGGCAAATTATTTAGGCTAAACCATCCCTTGTCATTGCGAGCCTGTAAAGCGGGTGTGAAAATCTATCCAACCGACAACTCAAGACTTTAATCCAAAACAGATAGATTCTTACATCGAAATTTTATCACTCATCAGATGACAACGGAAAGAAAGAGGAAAATTATGAGAGGATACGTCCCAAAGCTGTTTTTACAAACTGATATCAGTCAAACAAGGTCTGTAACAGGGACTAGCCCTATGCGGCTTGATCCGATAGGCAATGCTTCCGGAGTTCCAAGCTTTACGGATGTTATGACGGGGCTGGTAAAAGAAGTTGACTCCACGGTAAAAGCCCCCGATGCCTTGCTTGAAAGCGCAATGCAAGGGAACGGCGCTGATATTCATGATGTTATGATTGCTATGTCAAAAGCTGAAGTGGGTTTAAACATTGCAACACAAATGACTACAAAAGTAATACAAGCGTATGAGAAAATAATGGCTATTCAGGTGTAGAATAGTATAAGGATTTAGAGGGTAATACTATTTGTTTATATAAAATAAACAGCTGTAACTTTAAAGGGGTAGTTTAAAATTGGATCCTAAGGCTTTATTACAAAACAGACCTGCTTTGATAGGTATAATTGCAACAATAATAATCGTTATTGTTCTTGTTGTTGTTATGTCTTCATCAAAAGGGACAAAAGATGAAGCAGAAGTTTCCCCCAGAATTAAAGAACCTATTAAGCTTTTAACAACAAGCGATGCAGGAAAATCCCTTGAAATACAATCACTTTTAGCCCAAAAAAGAATTACTGTAAGAGAAGCCGGAAAAGGTTCAAAAATAGAACTATGGCTTTATCCTGAAGATAATATTACGGAAGAAAACAGGGATGATGCAATTACAAGCATCGTCAGAAGCGGACTTATAGATAAAAATGTCGGTCTTGAAGTTTTTGACAAAGGTGATTTTACTTCTTCAAGAGAAGACAAAAGAATCAGACTTTCAAGAGCAATAAACGGCGAGCTTGCAAGACTTATAAAAAGGCTGCCAAATATAAAAGATGCTTCTGTTTTTGTTTCAATTCCTAAAGATACAATTTTTACTTCTATGCAACAGCCTACTACGGCAACAATTCAGCTTGTAGTCGATCCTGTCGCGGACAAACTTGACAGAAATATCATAAAATCAGTAATCAACCTTATAATGGGAAGTGTTGACGATCTTAAGTCTGAAAATATCTCTATTACAGACACAAACGGAAACGTATATTCAAGCGTTGAAGACACAAGTTCTAATATGCTTGATATACAAGAAGAAAAAGATAACTACATGAAGAAAAAAATAAATGCCCAGCTTGACAGATTGCTTGGAAAAGGCAATTATGTCGTTACTGTAAGCACTTATTTGCGGGAAGTTCCTCTTGAAACAGCTAAAATCACTTACAATCCACAGGATTCATCTGTAGGAAACAAACAAAAATTTACCGAAGACCTCGGCGACAGATCTCATGACAGAAGCAAAATGAGCAGTGCTGTCAGTTCTTTTCTGCCGGGAGGACTTCCTTCTCCTGAATCAAGCCAAAACAGAAACTACGCAAGAAATGCTGAAGAATACAGCTATAAAGTCGGTCAAACTCAGACCACTGAAATTAAAAGACCCGGTATTCTTGAAGAAATATCAATTGCGGTTACAATAAATCAGGGTTCTATGCCTACTGATATGAATGCGGCACAATTAAAAGAACTTATTGCCAGAACGGCTAACCCTAAAGCAAGTGCGCAAAATGTTGAAATCGCATTTGCCGATAATATAAACCCTTATCTGGCAAACGAAAGACCTGTTCAAAAACCTGAGCCTGAAAATTCAGGAAATCCATGGTGGACAGTAGCAGCTTTATTAGCCGGAGGCTTAATAATAGGACTTGCATTCATCGGGGGAAAAACTAAAGATGCCTCTTCCAAACAACAAAGAGAACTTGATAATCTTTTAGAAAGAACTATAAATCAGGAAAAAGCTTTGCAGGAGGCTCATCAAAAAACAAACCAACTCCAAAACATGCAGCAGCAAATGTATCAAACTTTATCAACAAACCAACAGCAACAGCCTCAGGCGGCCATTCCTGATCTTAACAATACAATTCAGGATATACAAGATAATATTGAAGAAAATCTTGATGAAAAAGAGTTTGTAACAACTTTAAAAAGCTGGATAGAAAGTTCAGATTAATAAATAAAGGGCAGAGGAAAATATAATTGGCTATAACAACTTTAAATCCGCAAGAATTTTCAAAAGATCTGGCGCAACAGGCAATAAATTATGTTCCTGCTGATTTAACAGATGAACAAAAAAATTATATAGCAAAAAAAGTTTTTGAATTCAGCTTGATTGCCGGAAACCATCTTATCGAGCGTTTTAATCAGCAATTTGATGATGAACAGGCAAGAATTATCGTTCAATTTATTGGCGAATGGACTTTTCATAAAAACATAGACATTATAAGAGCGAATATTCCCAGTGAACACTGGGCGGAAATCCTTCAACAAGTGGCTTTTGCCGCTTTACAGGTTGCAATTCAGGCATTTTTGGAAAAACAAGATCAGACAAAAATTGCTGCAAATATTGAAATGCAGGTTAACGCTGCTTATGCATCCTGCATAAACGGCCTTGCAAAGGCCGGTGTTATCGCAGAAGACAAAGTTAATGAAGTTATTTCTTATTCAAACGTAGATGCGATGGCAAAAGAAACATCAGCGACAACTGTCGAAGATGAAGAAAAAATTATAAAATATGCCGCCATAGCAATAGTCTTGAAAAAATTATCAAAAGAAAAATTTGAAAGCCTTATTTCTAACTTTAGCGAGGAAGAACAACAAAAAATAAACTCTTATCTGCAAATAGAAGGGCTTGAACAAAAAATTGATCCGTCTTTGGTCTGTAAATATCTAAAAGACCTGAAAAAAAACATCGCAAGTATTGCAAAACCTAAAATGACAGAAACGATTACCAAAATAAAAGCTTTGAAAAAAAAGTTTAGCGATGAAGAGATATTTAATACATTGAGCTATGAAAGGTCAATAATTCTTGACTATGTAGAAACCTGCCTTTTTGAAAGCACACAAAAAGCTATAAAACTTGAATTTTCTCCATATATCGCTAAAATACTATATAATCACGTTAATTCAAAACTTTTTGCACAGAATTAGCAAGAAAATATCAATAAATTTTTGTTACAAAATGGCATTTTTTACTCGGTAACAGTAAAATAAAAAATGGGTAAAAATAGGATCAACACGAATGCCGGTATGATAATCAAAAAAAATAAAAATAGTTCAAATTCTCCTTTAAATTCAAATCAACCTCAACAAAAAACTGGTTTGAATCCTCAACCTGCTGAAAAAAAACCACCTATCCCGTCATTTCAACAGCCTTTGATAAAAGAAAGACAAGAAAGACGACGAGGCGACAGAAGAAGAGGCTATAGACGCACCGAGGACAGAAATCTTATTTCCAGAGCGCAGGAAGAAGCTAACGCAATCAAAGAATCTGCGGCAAAAGAAGGTTTTGAATACGGTATCGAAATTTCCAAAGAAGAATTAAAAAAGCTAAATCTGGCTATTACAGAACTTCTTCAAACGAAAGAAAAAGCTATAGGGCAAGCTGCTCCTGATATTGCATTTTTAGCGGTAAAAGTTGCCGAAAAAGTAATAAAAAAACAGCTCGAAATCGATGACACAATTGTTTTAAACATAGTATCAGAGGTGATAAAATCTTTAGGTAAAGGTGAAACAAACATTTTAATCAGGACAAATCCTGCCGATGCAGCGTTAATTCAGAAAAATATTCCTGATTTATATCCTTACGGTGATTCTAATACCAAAATTACCGTAATTAAAGATGAAAAAGTAGACTGGGGAAGCTGTATAGTAGAAACAAAAAGCGGAATAATTGATGCCAGATTCTCTACACAACTCCAAATCCTGCAAAAAGCCCTTGAAATTGGCTTATAATTAAATAAAAGACTGGCTTTTTTATAGATTTAACCTGAAAATCTATACTGATAACCATAATATACAGATCCTTCGCTTCGCTCAGGATGACAAAAAGGCTCAGGATGACAAAAAGGCTCAAGATGAAAGAAAGGCTCAGGATCACAGAAAAGCTAAGTATAAAAAAATTCAAAATAACAAAAAGAAAATAATTATAAATTCAAACTGATTCAATATAAAAGGAGAGAACTTAATTTGGCTGGTGCGCAGGGACAAAAAGGATTGATAGGAGAATTAGCCCTCGGTATATTCGTACTCGGGCTTATTGTAATTCTTATCGTTGAATTGCCTCCCTGGATTATAGATATTTTTATCAGTTTAAATATTACTCTTGGAATAATCCTTATGGCCATGTCGCTTTATGTACAAAGACCTCTTGATATGGCTGCTTTTCCATCTGTTATTCTGATAGGAACACTATTTAGGCTTGTACTTTCAATTGCTGCAACAAGAGCTATCCTTACAAAAGCGGAGGCGGGGAATGTTATCCACACCTTTGGGGAGTTCGTAACAGGGGGAAGCCTTATTGTAGGCTTTGTAATATTCCTCATTATTACGATTGTTCAGTTTATAGTAATCACCAAAGGTTCTGAACGTATAGCTGAAGTTTCTGCAAGGTTCGCCCTCGATGCTATGCCCGGTAAACAGATGACCATTGACTCCGATTTTAATCAGGGGCTTATTTCTCCTGAAGAAGCTATTAAAAAAAGGGAAGATCTTCAAAGAGAATCATCTCTGTACGGTGCTCTTGACGGTGCTATGAAGTTTGTAAAAGGGGATACAATTGCCGGTATTATTATTACAGTAATAAATATTATAGGGGGATTAGCTGTAGGCGTTTTAACAATGGGGATGCAGCCTGCTGATGCTGTTGATACCTTCACAAAGCTGACAATAGGTGATGGTCTTTCTGCCCAGCTTCCTTCATTATTAATGGCTATATCCTGCGGTATCACAATGACAAGGACTACAGCTTCAAGCACAAGTTTGGCAAGAGATATAATTGCGCAGGTTTCAAATAAACCGAACAGCTTATGGCTGGCTGGCAGCTTTCTTTTATTTATCGCTCTTACTTCATATTGGACAGGTTTTCCGTGGTTAACGTTTGCAGTTTTAGCAGGAATTCTTTTCTTCACTGCCTTTACTGTTCTTATTCAGCACGATGTACAAAGTCAATATCATGAATTGGAATCCGTAAAACAAAACATGCAGGATCTTGTTAATCCTAATAAGATGTATGAAAGACTGGGCGTTGATATTTTAAGTTTACAAGTCGGAAATGAGCTTCTTTCAATAGCTGATCCGGAACAAGAAGGACAGCTTCTCGCTAAAATTGCGGCTCTAAGACAAAGAATGACCGATGAATTCGGATATATTATTCCAAGCATCAGAATTATGGACAGCACAGCCCTTAGTGACAACGAATATTTGATTTCAATAAGGAATAACCCTGTATCAACAGGATTAGTTTATCCTGACAGACTCATGGTTATAGCAGACCAATGGGAAAGCTTTGGTAAAGAAGTACCCAACGACGTTGTGACAGGTGTAGACCCGACTTATCAGCAACCTGTTTACTGGATAAAGCCTGATCAGATAAAAGAAGGTGAGCAAATTATGACTATTGATGCCACCGATGCAATTATTTCTCATCTTCAAGACAGTTTACGCAGATATGTAGACGAAATAATGACAAAAACAGATATTATCAAGCTTATGGAACTTGTTAAAACTCAAGATCCGACACTTATTAATGATCTTGTCCCTGCTATTATTTCAACCAGCGACCTGCGTAAGATATTCGTTAATCTGTTACGCGAAAAAGTTTCCATTAAGGATATTATATTTATATTCGAAAGACTTTGCGACTTTGCCAGATTCTCCAAAGAACCTGATATTCTTTCAGAAAGACTTCGTGCCGCGCTTGGAAGACAGATATGTCTTGGCAATGCAACTGATGACAAAGTTCTTCATGTTGTCACACTTTCGCAGGAATGGGAAAAAGTCCTTGATGATTCCTGCCAGAGAACAGAACTTGGTACTATGTTCCTGCTAAATCCTCTACAGGTTCAGGAATTAATTGAATACGCCGCAACTGTTCTTATGAGAGCGCACCAAACAATAGGCCAGCAGCCTGTAATACTTTGTTCGCCAAGAATCAGGCTTCCTTTATACCAACTGCTTGAAAGACATATTCCTACTGTTGTAGTGCTTTCCTACAGTGAGCTTATAACTGATATCAGGGTAGAACAAGTCGACATAATCGGCGAAGAAACAATGAGTTACAGTTAATAACCGTAACTGTCTATTCTCGAAAAGGATTTAATTATGCAACAAATCTCAAAAGACAAGATTTCTCAAATAAAAGATAAGGCTCTCGACATAATCAATAACACAGAAACCTTTCAATACAAGGGAACTGTGTCAAAACTTCTCGGTCTTACTGTAGAGGCAAAACTTCCGGGATTAAAAATAGGCGATTTATGTTTTATAGAAACGGCAGACGGTTCCAGAAAACCTGCTGAAGTAGTTGCATTCAAAGGGGATGCTGCCCAGATGCTTCTTCTTTATGACGGAGGCGGAATTGCGCAGGGAAGCTTAGTTACTTCCACAGGAAAACCCATTATGATTCCTGTAGGCGATTTTTTGCTGGGAAGATTGATAAATCCTCTTGGCGCACCTCTTGACGGCAGACCTTTAGATACATCAAACGCAAAATTTGTTTCTGTAGAAAATTCCCCTCCTGACGCATTTACCCGTCCGATTATAAAAAATAAGTTTTCTACCGGAATAAGAGCTATAGACGGAATGCTTACTCTTGGGGCAGGACAGAGAATGGGGCTTTTTGCAGGGAGCGGAGTAGGCAAAAGCACCATGCTGGGGATGATTGCAAGAAATTCGGAAGCTGATGTAAACGTAATGGCGCTCATTGGAGAACGAGGAAGAGAAGTTAAAGAGTTTATAGAAAATTCTCTCGGCCCTGAAGGCATGAAAAAATCCGTTCTTGTTTGTTCAACAGGAGATCAGCCGCCTCTTATCAGGATGAAAGCTCTTCAAACTGCTACTGCTGTCTGCGAACACTTCAGAGATCAAGGGAAAAAAGTCTTTTTAATGACGGACACAGTTACAAGATGCGCTATGGCAGGAAGAGAAGTAGGACTTTCTATCGGGGAGCCTCCTACCATGAAAGGCTATCCGCCTTCAATATTTTCATGGCTTCAAAAAATTCTTGAAAGATCCGGTGCAAGCCCAAAAGGCTCAATTACAGCCCTTTATACGGTACTTATGGAAGGTGATGACATTAATGACCCTGTTGTTGATACAGTCAGAGGAATTGTAGACGGTCACATCTTTCTTAACCGTAAAGTTGCAGAAATGAACCATTACCCTGCTATTGACGTTTTAGGAAGCGTCAGCAGGCTTTTTACCGAAATATGCGATCAGGAACACATGGAGGCTACTGCCAAAATGCGTAAAATGCTTGCTATGTATAGAGAAAACAAAGATTTAATTGACGTAGGCATGTATCAACCCGGCTCAAATCCGCAATTGGATCTCGCTATCCAAATGATGCCAACAATTAATGCCTTTTTACAGCAAAGAACTTCTGATTCTGTAAACATGGACGGTACGATAAATACCTTAAAACAAATGATGGCAAATATTGATATTTAAAATATCATCTCTTAAATATTAAGGATATATCCGCCGTTTTCAGCATTAACAAGAATATTTCCCGCAATTTTTTTTCTTAAATTTCTAATGTACTTATAAACATAATCATTAGGCAGGTTTAAAATTTTTGCGATTTCATTTGCAAATACTTTTCTTTTTTTGTTCTTGAAGAAATAATTAAAAACCACTTCTTCTCTTTTATTCAATTTTTCTTTAAAAGAAATTTTTATTTCTATGTCAGGTTTTTGAGGTGCTTCAACTACTTCAGCCACTTCAACTACTTTTTTGCTGACTATATCATGAAGGTCGTTAGTTTCTTTTTTTTCAGCAGAGACAACTTTACCGAGTCTTTTTGCATAATCTTCGAGTGTTATTCTTTCTGTAGACCTTCTCCAATTAATAATATCTTCTTTTGTCAAAACTGCTGTCATATTTTACTCCTTTGCTTTATCTTTTCATTTAATGTTGAGTTCAACAAACTTATATACTAAACAGATTTATGATATGTTTACATATATAGTAAAAACCTAAAATTAAACAAAATTGCGTTTTTTTATATAAAATTAATGTTTTGTAATAAATTTCTTCATAATACAAATTTATTAAAACATAAAAATTTACGGATTATTACTTATATTTATAAGTTTACGTTATAATGTAACAAAATATTTTCAATATAAGATAAATGATAAATGAAAAATATTTTCAACGATATTTACAAAAACAAAAAAATTTTAATCACCGGTCATACCGGGTTTAAAGGGTCATGGCTAAGCTTATGGCTCACGATTCTTGGCGCTGAAGTTATCGGCTTTTCTCTGAAACCCAATACTTCTCCGAACCTGTTTAATGTCCTGGGTCTTGAAAAGCATTTGACAAGCATTAAAGGGGATATAAGAAACAAAGAATCTCTTGAAAAGCTTTTAAACAAATATAAGCCTGATTTTATATTTCATCTTGCAGCCCAGCCTCTTGTAAGATTTTCTTATCAGGAGCCGCTATTGACTTTTGAAACAAACATAATGGGTACCATAAACCTTTTTGAAGCCGTAAGGAAAAGCAATTTTGAAGGTGTAGTTGTAAATATAACAAGTGACAAATGCTATGAAAATAACGAGCAGCAAAAAAATGATAATCGTTTTAAGGAAAATGACCCGATGGGAGGATATGATCCTTATAGCGCAAGCAAAGGAGCTTCTGAAATAGTTTCTTCGGCTTACCGAAATTCTTTCTTTAATCCGAAAAATTACAGCCTTTCCCATAAAGTCGCTCTGGCTTCTGCAAGAGCCGGCAATGTTATAGGAGGCGGCGACTGGGCAGAAGATCGGCTTGTTCCTGATATTGTCAGAGCCTTATATGAAAACAAAGAAATAATTATCAGAAATCCTCATGCCATAAGACCATGGCAACACGTTATTGAATGTATTTCAGGATATTTGACTCTCGGGGCTAAACTTTTTGAAAATCCTATTGAATATTCTGAAGGTTGGAATTTTGGTTCTGATGAAAACAGCACTATGACTGTAGAAGAAATTATTTTAAAATCTCTTGAGCTTTGGGGCTGCGGTACTTACAAAATAATTCCCGAAAAAATTATGAAAGAAGCAGCTTTCCTAAAACTTGATATCGGCAAAGCAAAAGAAAAATTGGGATGGCAGCCGGTTTATGATATTAACAGTTCGCTTGAAAAAACCATAAACTGGTATAAAAACTATTATTTTCAGCAGGCTGATATGTTTGATTTTACAAAAAACCAACTGGAGGATTATGCTAAAATTATTAGTAGCATAAACTTGTCCCGCTGAGGACTTTAGCCCTAAAAACGATAAAAAATAAAGGATACTTAAATTGCTTGATAAAACCTTACGAAATTCAATAAAATTCCTTGCCGGTATTTATTACAAAAACATAAAAAAGAAGCAAAAATCCAATTATATTCCTGCTTCAGGAAAAGTTCTTGACGAAAAAGAGTTATTTAACATGATTGATGCAAGCCTTGATATGTGGCTCACAACAGGGCGTTTCAATGATGAATTCGAAAAAAAACTTTCCCGTTTTTTGAATATCAAGCATTGTTTGACCACAAATTCAGGATCTTCGGCAAATTTGCTTGCTTTAACAGCTCTAACTTCTTACCAGCTTGGAGAAAAACGCCTGAAAAAAGGTGATGAAGTTATAACTGTCGCAGCCGGTTTTCCGACAACCATAAATCCTATTATCCAGAACGGTTTAATTCCTGTTTTTGTGGATATTGAAATTAATTCCTGCAATATTAAAGTTGAAGAAATAGAAAAATCCATTACAAAAAAAACCAAAGCAATTTTTATTGCACACACTCTCGGAAATCCGTTTAATCTGGAGAAAGTTTTAGAAATTTGCGAAAAACATAATTTATGGCTTATAGAAGACAGTTGTGATGCTCTCGGCGCAAAATTTAATAACAAATATACGGGAACAGTCGGACATATCGGAACTTTCAGCTTTTATCCCGCACATCACATAACTATGGGGGAAGGTGGAGCTGTTGTAACAAATGACAGCCAGCTTTACAAAACCCTGCTTTCTTTCAGGGATTGGGGTCGAGATTGCTGGTGTTCTCCGGGAAAAGACGATACCTGCAAAAAAAGATTCTGTTATCAGTCAGGTAACCTTCCTTACGGATATGATCATAAATATATTTATTCAAACTCGGGATACAACTTAAAAATAACTGACTGGCAGGCTTCTATTGCCTGTGCACAAATAAATAAGCTTGAAAGTTTTATCCAAAAAAGAAACAGGAATTATAAAATTCTTTATGAAAGTTTAAAAAAATTCGAAGATTATTTTATTTTACCCGAATTTTTGCCTGAATCAGAACCTTCATGGTTTGGCTTTTTGCTTTCAATAAAAGAAAATGCCGGTTTTAATCGTCTGGAATTAATTAAATTCCTTGAAGAAAACAATGTCGGAACCCGATTACTTTTTTCGGGGAATATTTTAAGGCAGCCCGTTTTTGTACACAACCATTTTCCCTTGAGAATAAATAATTCTGATGTTTTATATTCTGATGAACTCTTAGAAGAACATTATAAAACTCTGCCAAACACTGAATTTATTATGAATAATACTTTTTGGATAGGCGTCTGGCCGGGTATTGAAGAAAAAGACCTGAATTATATAATAAATATTTTTCACAATTTTATACAAAAAGCAGGTAAAAAGTGAAGAAAGTTGATGAGTGTGTTGCTTGTGCTTCAAAACAAATAATAAATTTTAAAGCCTTTATTTCTCCTTTCATAGCCGAAAGAATATGGGGAAATAACATTTCAGATATTAATTTGTCATGGTGCAAAAACTGTGATTTTGCTTTTTACAATCCAAGATTAGAAGAAAATGAAGCCCGAGTCTTGTATAAAAATTACAGGGATAAAGATTATCAGCAGCAGCGCTACAAGCATGAGCCTTATTATACAAGCAAAATTAACGATTTAATCGGAAATAATGAAACTGAAATTGCAAACAGAAAAGCTAATCTTTTCAGGATACTTAATAAAAATATTGATATTTCCGAAATTAAAAATATATTGGATTTTGGGGGAGATAAAGGGCAATTTATCATTGATGAAGCGGCTGATGCAAATAAATTTGTTTTTGAAATCTCGGGAGTTAAGCCGCTTGATAATATTGTTAAACTCAACAACTATAATGAGTGTAAAAAACATAGCTATGACTTGATAATGTGCTGTCATGTGCTTGAACATGTGCCTTATCCTTCCGAAATAATACAAAATATTAAAGACTTATCGAATAAAAATACGGTTTTATATATTGAAATTCCTCTGGAGTTTCCTTTTGTTTACGACAACCTTTCTCGATTTAAAAAAATTATCAGGAGCATTTCTTTCTTAAATCCTTTTCTTTCCAATCTGGAAGAAGCTTTCAACAAACGCAAAGCTCTATTAATCGACAATCAAGATGATTTAAAAAATTCCGGATACATAAATAAAATTTTTTCTGATATTCCAAAATATATAAATAAAATTTTGTCTTTAAGCAGGTTTTATATGAATGAGCATATTAATTTTTTCACACCAAAATCATTAGAAAAAATATTGGAGATTAACGGCTTTGATAATATTTCAACCGAAATAAAAGAAATAGACTGCGGCTGGATAAATTATAAAGCGATATGCTGTTTAGCCAAAATTTCTAACAAATAGATAAATATTATAATTTTAAGGAAAAGAACTTGAATTTAACAAAGAAAAAAATTTTATTGACAGGCTCAAACGGTTTTATCGGGAAAAATATTCTTGAATCATATCTTGCTGAAAAATATTTTTTAATTGCTCCTCCCAGAGACGAACTTGATCTTGGAAATGAAAAAAGTGTTGATCAATTTTTTTCGGAAAACAAAGTTGATTTTGTTATCCATGCTGCCTGCAAGGCCGGTCACAGAAATGCAAAAGACACTACAAATATCTTTTTTGAAAATACAAAGATGTTTTTTAATCTTATAAAACACTCGGATAAATTTCAAAGAATGATAAATTTAGGCTCAGGCGCAATTTACGATTCGAGAAACTATAAACCTAAAATGAAAGAAGAATATTTCGGGGAAAATATTCCGCAGGACGAACATGGTTTTTGCAAATACGTTGTTGGAAAATATATAGAAGCGGATTGCGAGCAGAGGCTGGAGCGAGGAGGCGATGAGCCTTCGGCCGGAATGCCGTTTAAGGCGAGCAACCAAGCCGTCATTAAAGTTGTTGATTTAAGGATTTTGGGAATTTTTGGAAAATATGAAGACTATGCTATAAGATTTATCTCCAATGCAATATGCAAGACTCTTTTTGACCTGCCTGTTACAATAAAACAAAATCGCAAATTTGATTATCTTTATATAAATGATTTAATGCCGATACTTGAATATTTTATTGAAAATAAGCCAAAATATAATGCATATAATATTACCCCTGATAAATCAATCGAACTTTATGAGCTGGCTGAAAAAGTTAAAAAAATATCGGGGAAAAATCTGCCTGTTTTTATTAAAGAAAAAGGGTTAGGTCTTGAATACAGCGCAGATAATTCAAGGTTAAAAAACGAATTTCATGAATTGAATTTTACAGAAATTGATAAAGCAATAAAAGAGTTATATGAATGGTATAATCAAAACCATAAGCTAATTAACAGAGAATATCTACTTTTTGACAAATAAACAGGATGAGTGAGAAATGAATATTAATATATTTGAAGATTTATTTGTTTTTGAAATGTCCAATAATCACTGGGGAAACTTAGACCGCGGGTTAAAGATAATTACCGATTTTTCAAGAATCGTAAGATTTAATAATATTAGAGCAGCTATTAAGCTCCAACTCAGGGATGTTGATAATTTTATCCATAAAGATTTTCTTGATAGAAATGACATAAGGTACATAAAGAAAACTCTCGATACAAAAATGTCTGATAAAGGCTATGAAACACTGGTTAATGCAATCAAAAAAGGAGGCTGTTTGACGATGGCAACTCCTTTTGACGAAAAATCAGTTGATTTATGCGTTAATCTCGGGATGCATATTTTAAAAATAGCAAGCTCAGATATAAATGACTGGGTGCTTATTGAAAAAATTGCATCTGCAAAAAAACCTGTAATTGTTTCGACAGGCGGTTCTTCATTAAAAGATATTGACGATATTGTTACTTTTTTCACTAAAAGAAACATCCCGATTGCTTTAAATCATTGTGTTTCCATTTATCCGTCAGAGCATTACGAACTTGAATTAAACCAGATAGATTTCTTAAAAAACAGATACCCCGACCTTACTATCGGTTTTTCTACCCATGAGTATAACGAAACTCTGGAATCTTCAATATTGATTGCTTATGCAAAAGGCGCAAGAACTTTTGAAAGACATATCGATATAAATTATGAAGAAAATCCCGTATCGGATTATTGTTCTCTGCCCGAAGACGCAGATAAATGGATTAAAGCTTTTTACAAAGCAAGAGAAATTTGCGGAGGAAGCTCTGTTCAGAGAAGACTGCTGCCAAGAAAAGAAATTCAATATCTTGATACCCTTGTAAGAGGCGTTTATGCAAAAAAAGACCTGCCGGAAGGTCATATTATCTCAGAAAAAGACATTTATCTTGCAATACCCCTTCAAAAAGGACAAATTTCGTGCAGAGAACTGATGAGCGGGGAAGTTTTGCTTAAAGCCTGCAAAAAAGATTCTCCTGTAATGATAGACACCATCGACAGCCCATATGCGGAGAACGGGACGCTAAAAAAACTTATTTACAACAGAGGCTTGTAGTGTCTGTGAAAAATATAAGTTTTTCAGAAAAAATTCAAAGAATAGGAACGGCTGAAGAAATAAAATCTTCTATAATCAAACCTTATGAAAATATTTTGAATAATCTTCAGGAAGTTTATGTATTTGGAGCAAAAGAACTGGGAAAAAGTTTTCAGGAATTCTTTTCTCGAGCAGGAGTTAAAGTTTTAGGTTTTATTGATAATAATCCTGATAAACAAAATCAGGAATTTTACGGCTATAAAGTCATTAATATAAACAGACTTCTCGAAAAAAAAGACGATATTACTGTTATCATTGCTTCTATTAATTATTTATATGAAATTAACCTGCAATTAAAAGAACTTGGCTTTAAAAAAGTTATTCCATGTCCTGTATTTTATGTTTTCAATAAAGATATTTACAACGCAGAACCTTCTTTTGAGGGACTTATAGAGGATTTGGCGAGCAACAAGCAAAAATATCTTAATCTTTATAACCTTCTTGAAGACGAAAAGTCTAAAAAAGTTCTGGAAACCATAGCGAATTTCAGATTAACTTTTAATTTTTCACTTTATAATTCAATTTTAGACAAAAATCAATATTTCGAAGAGTCTTTTTTGAATTTTGGAGAAAACGATATTTTTATTGACGGCGGCGGTTTTGATGGAGATACTGCCTTAAATTTCATTAAAAAAGTAAATAACAAATACAAAAAAATATTGTTTTTTGAGCCGGACAAAGAATCATTTTTAAAAGCTAAAGAAAATTTAAAAAATGCTCAAAATATTGATTTTTTTAACAAGGGTTTGTATTCAAAATCAGCTGTTTTCAGGTTTAATTCCTCAGGCGGCCTTGGAAGCACTATAGATCAAGACGGAAATACAAAAATAGAAGTGGCTTCCATTGACGAAATTTTAAATGAAAAAGCTGATCATATAAAGATGGACATTGAAGGCGCAGAACTGGAAGCTTTAAAAGGCGCAAAAAAACAGATTGAACAGGGAGTTCAGCTGGCTGTTTCTCTTTATCACAAGAGTCACGATATATGGGAAATCCCTGAATACATTAAAAAAATTAATCCTGACTACAAATTTTATCTCAGGCACTACACAAATACGGTTTTTGATACGATTTTATATGCTGTAACATAATAAATAAAAGGAATATTATGAAATTTATTAGTATTGTAACCCCTTGTTTAAACGAAGAAGGCAATATCAGAGAAATTTATACCAGAATAAAAGCTGTTTTTGACAATTTGCCGGATTATAAATATGAACATATCTTTATTGATAATGCATCTGACGATAAAACAATCGAAATCTTAAAAGAAATAGCCAAAGAAGATAAAAATATTAAAATAATTATTAATACAAGAAATTTTGGACAGGTGCGCTCTCCAATGCATGCAATTTTACACGCAAAAGGAGATGCGGTTATAAGCCTGTGCAGCGATCTGGAAGATCCTCCCGAATTAATACCGGAATTTATAAAAAAATGGGAAGAAGGTCATAAACTTGTTTTAGGAATTAAAAAAAGCACTAAAGACAGTTTTTTAATGTTTTTATGCAGAAAAATTTTTTACAGACTAATGGAAATTTTATCAGATTCGGGAGTCAAACAGATAAAAAATTTCACCGGATTTGGCTTATATGACAAAGAAATTATAGAATTAATGAGAAAAGTCGATGATCCATGCCCTTATATAAGAGGTCTTATTGGAGATATCGGCTTTGAGCCTGCTTTTATTCCTTTTGACAAGCCCGCAAGAAAAAGAGGTTTAACTAAAAATAATTTTTATACTTTATACGATATGGCAATACTGGGGATAACAAGTTATTCAAAAATCCCTTTAAGAATCGCCACTTTAGCCGGTTTTTCTCTTTCAATCCTTTCTTTGTTTGTTGCAATATGTTATTTTATTGCCAAAATCTTATTCTGGTACAGTTTCCCGATGGGAACAGCTCCAATCTTAATCAGTTTATTTTTCTTTTCATCTGTTCAACTGTTTTTTATCGGAGTAATAGGTGAATATATCGGATTTATTCACACAAGACAGTTAAAAAGACCTCTTGTTTTTGAAAAAGAAAGAATCAACTTTGATGATTAAAACCTTAATTTTTAAAAAACCTATTATTTTATACCCTCACCCCCCAGCCCCCTCTCCCTGAAGGGAAATGGGGCTAAAACCGTTTTTTGGCTCGCTTTCCGTCCGCAAAGCGGACTCGCTCGCCTTTTTTCTTTTTTATATTAAAAATATTTATCGTTTAATTTTTAAATTGGTATAATCAAAAAATGATTAAAATAACTGACTATATAGTAAAAAGACTTGAAGAATACGGAATAAAACATGTTTTTATGATTTCCGGCGGCGGAGCTATGCATCTTAACGACTCTTTCGGTCAATCGGAAAAAATTAAATATATTTGCAACCATCATGAACAGGCTTCTGCAATTGCAGCAGAAGGCTATGCAAGAATAAAAGGCGGACTTTCCGTTGTATGTGTAACTACAGGCCCGGGAGGCATAAATACTTTGAACGGAGTATTAGGGCAATGGACTGACAGCGTCCCTGTTTTATATATTTCCGGTCAGGTAAAAACCGAAACTCTTAAAACTTCTTACCCTGAACTTAATTTAAGGCAGCTTGGCGATCAGGAAGCCGATATTATAAGCCTTGTTAAACCGATAACAAAATTCGCGGAGCAAATAAAAAATCCTCTGGATGTTAAAAGGATTCTAGACGAGGCAATTCACGCAGCCGTTAACGGTCGTCCCGGTCCAGTTTGGATAGATGTCCCTATGGACATTCAAGGAGCTTTTATAAACGAAGAGAAATTCTTTAAATTTTCTGACTGTCATTGCGAGCAAACTCCTCTAAATGACTATACAAAACTTGTCCTCAAAGAAATTAAAAAAGCAAAAAGACCTTTAATCGTTGCAGGAAACGGAATAAATATTTCTAAGACAAGAGAAGTTTTTTTAAGCTTTCTTGAAGAAGTAAAGATTCCTGTTGTAACAACTCATAACGGTTTTGATACAATTGCTTCAGAACATCCGTTATATATCGGAAGAATAGGCACAATAGGACAAAGAGCAGGAAATTTTGCCCTTCAGAATGCCAATTTAATAATTTTTCTCGGCACTCGCAATAACATCAGACAAATAAGTTATGATTGGAAAAATTTTGGCAAAAAAGCTAAAAAAATAGTTGTTGATATTGATTCTGCGGAGCTTAATAAACCGACTTTAAAACCTGATATTGCTATAAATACTGATTTAAAAGATTTTTTACCCGCTACCCTTAAGCAAATTGAGGATAACGATGTTGTTTTTCCTGATTTTTCGCAATGGGTAAGCTGGTGCAAGGAAAGAAAAGAAAAATATCCTGTAGTCCTTTCTGAATATAAAAATGCGCAAAATGCTGTCAATCCTTATTATTTCATGGAAACTCTTACTAAATGCCTTTCTGAAAAAAGCATTACGGTTACAGGAAATGGCACAGCAAGTGTATGTGCTTTTCAGGCTTCTGTCGTCAAAAAAAACCAGAGGTTTATATTAAACTCAGGGTGCGCCTCCATGGGATATGACTTGCCTGCAGCTATCGGAGCATGTTTTGCCAACGAAAAAAAAGATGTGGTCTGCATAGCCGGAGATGGCAGTTTAATGATGAATATTCAAGAACTACAGACTGTTTATCACCATAATCTGCCTATAAAACTGTTTATTCTTAATAATAATGGCTATATATCAATAAAACAGACACAAAATAATTTTTTTAACGGACGTATGGTTGCATCAGGAAAGGAGTCAGGTGTTAGCTTCCCTGATTTTATTAAAATTGCGGAAGCTTTTAGTTTGCCTACCGCAAAAATCAACGGACAGAACAACTTAATAGAAGAAATAGAAAAGGTTTTGGCAACACAAGGTCCTGTTGTATGCGAAGTTATTCTTCAAAATGATTATATATTTCAGCCAAAACATTCTTCCGAAAAGCTTCCTGACGGAAAAATAGTCTCAAAGCCTCTTGAAGATATGTATCCGTTTCTTGATAGAGATGAATTTAAAGAAAACATGCCGGATTATACTAACTAAAAAGAAACAACCAGATGAAAAAAATCTTTATTATAAAAACAGGTGAGCGAGTCGCCGCAGGCGACGAAAAGCGAGCCAAAAAACTAACTCTAGCCCCCTCCCTTGAGGGAGGGGGTTGGGGGTGGGTGTAAATAATGATTTATTAAAAATTTTTTTAAAAAGGCATAAAAATGAAAACACAATTAAAAAATCTATTTTCAGACAAAAATATTGAAATATATTCGCTTGTATATATTATTATTCCTTACTTAATCTTTGCTTTTGGCTGGTTAAAGCTCCCTCTGGCCTTTATTTTGTCTGTTTTAATCGCCATTTCGGCTTTTTTATATACAAAAGAGCTTTATAACAGGAAAGTTTTTCTTCAAAACAAAAATTTAAAATACTTTTTAATCACCATAGTGATTTTGCTCTTATGGTGCTTATTATCAGGAATGGGAGGGTTTGGATTCCAGAACAATCCTGACTGGGAAAAAAATAATGCAATCTTTCATGATTTATTCCTTTATAAATGGCCTGTAATTTATAAAGATTACTCTCTTGTTTATTATTTAGGCTATTATTTGCCAATAGGTCTTGTTATGAAGTTGTTTGGCTGGAATATAGGCTATTTGTTTTCTCTTTTATGGGGTTTTTCAGGATTAATGCTGGTTGTTTACTGGCTAAAAAGACTTTCTGGAAGTTTTTCACCGCTTATTATCCTGTTTTTTGTGTTTTTTAGCGGTTTGGATATTCTAGGTTTAATTATAAAATTCTCTCTCTTTCCCGACCCTGAAACACTTTCTCATTTTAAACATGTGGGATGTATTGAATGGTGGGCAGAATTTTTTCAATTCAGCTCAATGACAACCACTCTTTTCTGGGTTCCTCAATATGCAATACAGGGCTGGCTTTTGACAGGACTTGTTTTGAACAATATTCAAAATCATAATTCTTCAAAAAATTTACTATTTTTGTGGGCTTTGTGTATTTTCGGGGTTCCGTTTATTTTTCTGGCAATAACCCCGATAATTATTGCGGGAATTTATAAAACAGGTAGAAAAAAGCTAAAAGACTTATTTTCTTTTCAAAATTTTATTGCTGCACCTTTAATTGTTCTTGTATTTATGGCGTATTTTACGTCTAAAGCCTTTAAAGACCCCTGTAGCGCAATATCTGATTATATGCAAAACCCTTATTTTATTTTCACTTACCTGCTTTTTATCCTGATGGAATTTGGTTTATATGCCATAGTAATTCATAAATATTTCAAAAATGACATTATATGGAATATTACCTTAATTTCTATGCTCTTAATGCCTCTTGTCAGGATAGGCAGTGCAAATGACTTTGTCATGAGAGGCTCTGCCTGCTATTTATTTATACTTTTTGTCTATATTATGAAAGCTATATGGCAAAACAGCTTAAAAAAATCCGGGAAAGCTGCTTTGTTAATATTTTTCCTTATAGGCTCTTTTACGCCTTTTCTGGAAATAAAAAGATCTGTAACTCATTATTCTGCAAAAGTTCCTGTTTTATCAAAGCAGTACAGCGTAATGGGTCTTTATCAATACAGAAATAATTCACAATATTTAGGCGATAAAGAAGCTTTTTTCTGGAAGCATCTGGCAAAAAAACATTAACTTTTCGAAGCAATAATATAAATTTGCGGACCTTGTTTTATCAGGTCGTGAATAAAATAAAACAAATACGTAATATCAAAAACAATTTTTTTTCTGAAAGACAGCTCTCCTTCAAGATAATTTTTTTGAACGGCTTTAAAATTAATGTTTGTAAGGTATTTTTGGAGAGTGAAGAAAGGAAAACCCCACAAGAAAGATTTATGAATTTTAAACCCTTCGTTTTTTAGCAATAATTCAAGTTCTTTCAATTTAAAATGTTGCGTATGCCCTGTATATCTGTCTGAAGCGTGAATTTTTCCTGATTGGGTTGTCAAAATCAAAGTTCCGTTTTTATCAAGGTTGTTATGTATCCATTTTATTATGTCAGAGTACTTTTCAGTATGCTCTATCACTTCGCTGCATATAATAATATCCGGTTTTTTATCCAGAAACGGTAATTTTTCATGATAAAAATTCGGGCTGTTAAATTTTTCTTTCAGCTTAACTATAATATTTTCTGCAACATCAAAACCGCCTAACTGTTGGGTTTTTAGATTAAATTTTTCTTTGATTCCGCTTAAAACCCCGCCTTCTCCACAGCCATAGTCAAAAACAAAAGTATTTTCGTTAAATTCAAAATTTTTCAGATTGTTTATTATAAACCGTTTTCTGTGTTTGACGGTCGGATAATAAGAGTAAGCGTTTTCGGTTTTTTCCCAGTATTCGGCAGGATTATAGTTTAGTGTATCAACATCTCCTGTTAAATTCTCAACAGATGTAAGCTTATTTTCGTGATAATTCTTCTCTGTATTGATATTCCATATATTATCTTTTGTTTTTACACCATTAATAATATTTTCAACTGCAGTCATAGCTGTTAACATTGAGTGATCCATATTATTATACCTGTGCATTCCGTTTCTTCCAATCAGATATAAATTTTCAAACTTATTTAAAAACTCTTTTACTTTATCAAAGCGGTTATAAGTTCCAAAATAAGCAGGATATGCCTTTTTAAACCTGATTCTAACTGCATCGATAATATCTTTTTTGTTAATAATCCCTATTTTAGAAAGTTCATCAACTGCAAAATCAATAAATTCAGCTTCTTCCATATTCCAAAGCTCATCACCTTCGTTGCAAAAATATTCAAGACCGAGCCAAACTTTACTTGAATCCGTTACCATAAAAGGACTCCAATTATTAAAAATCTGAAGCCGTCCCAATTTCACGATTTTTTCCTGAATATATATCCAGTTATCAGGTATTAATTCATCATTATTATTTATTTCACTTTTTATTGCCAATTTATCCAGCAGCAAACCGACAGTGATAAAATCCCTGTACAATAAACCGTTTGCAACTTCGCGAACTTCTTCGGGGATAGAGCCTTCCAGAGAATTAATCAAATCTTTAACCGGCATAGTGGAAATATAATGATCTGCTTTTGCTGATATCATTTCACCGTTGGAAATATTTTCAAAAACAACCTCATAAATCTCATTATTTTGGGATTTTAGCCTTACTGCTTTGTGATTAAGATGAATTTCCCCGCCTTTTTCTTTTATAATTTTTGCTGTTTCTTCCCATAACTGACCGGGACCATGTTTGGGGTACAAGAATTGTGAAATAAGACTTGTTTCTACGTTTTTTTGACTTAAAGGGTCCGGTCTTTTAATCAAACTTTTTAAAAAATGCCCGACAGCCTTTGAGACAGAAAGACCTTTTACCCGTTGAGCTCCCCAATCCGCATTAATTTGGTTGCAGGGAATGCCCCAGACTTTTTCCGTATAATCTTTAAAAAAAGTACTGTAAAGCTCTTTTCCAAATCTATTGACGAAAAAATCCTGAAGATTTTTTTCAGCTTTTTTAGAAAAAATCTTTATTTTTAAATAACTTAACCCTATTTTTATGACCCTGAAAATTCCAAGATTTAACATAGTTTTAAAATTCAAAGAAATAGGATAATCAAAGAATTTTCCCAGAAAAAATATCCTCGAAGTCCTGTTCCTTACGAGCATAACGTTGTCATTATCATCAGCGGTTTTGCACTGCAAAGGCATAATATCTGCCCAACGGCTCATAATTCTGTCGGATTTTGAAAAAAATCGATGCCCGCCTATGTCGATTTTGTTGCCTTTGTAGTCAACTGTTCGAGAAATTCCGCCTATTATATCTGTTTCTTCATAAATAACAGGCAGTATATCAGTTTTTTCCAGCAAATCATAAGCAGCTGTGAGTCCCGCCGGACCTGCTCCAATTATAATTATTTTTTTACGTTCGTTTTGCAAAGATTTTCCCTTTAATAGCACTCATAAACATTAACATTTATGAAATTTTTGTGTTCAAGATGACTACAGTAAGTTTTTGACCTTTTCATGAATTTCCTGATTTTATTTACTCTAATATCCAGTATAGCAATGGAATAAAAATAAATTTTTTTATATTTTTTTTTGAAATATTTGAAATTTTTCTCAAGAATATCCTGATTAATGAAATCCTCGTCAGTGAGCGAAATAATATTTAAATTTTTCGTGTTTTTATTAAATTTTTCTAAATAATAACTATAAAAATAATCTGTTCCGTAGATTAAAATTAAAGAATTTTTATCAGCATTATCAAAAATATATTTTGTTGACTCGCCCCACTCCTGT
>JBAWVS010000030.1 GCA_037147175.1 bacterium | reverse complement strand
GTCAGGATTCTTTATTTTTAATATTTTAAATTACTTTGCGTAACTCCTGTTAATACAGTATAATGGATTTAGAAATAATTATAAAAAATATAAGGGAAAAATATGACTGTAATTACTTTAATCAAAGATTTGAAAATTTCTCAAAAAATACTATATTCATTCATTTTGGCATTTCTTTTTATCATTTTTATTGGAGGTATAGGTCTTTATTTTACGGCAAAAGGTGCTAATAATACCTCAAAGCTTCATGATGATAACTTTTTGCCTGCTATGCTTTTGAATAAAGCTGATAATAATTCTGCTAAAATTGAATCGGAATTATTAAAACTATGCAGTGTAAAAAATAATGAAGATAAACAGAAAATTATTCAAGAGATTAATAATAATAGAATAACTGCTAAAAAGTTAATGGCTGAATTTTCTGCTCTTAAACTTGATTCTTATGAAAAAAACAAACTTATAGAGTTTAATAAATTAAGTGATAATTATATAAATTTACAGTCAAAAGTCATTGAATTGATTAATGAGCATAAAAATCAGCAGGCATTCGCTTATTTAACAGCTAATCAAAATAGTGTAGCGGATTTAGAAGCATCTATTGAAAATTTAGTTAATTATAATGCCAATCAGGCGCAACAAATAATTAAATTGGTAAAAAGTGAATCGGTTTTATCTATAAATATTGTTGCTGTAATAGTTGTGGTAGCAGGTGTTTTGGCCATTTTTATCGGTATTTGGGTTGTCACAATACTGGCAGACCCTATAAAGGCTGCAACTGTAGTTTTAAATGAAATTTCAAAAGGTGATCTTACAGTCGATAAAATTTGTAACGATTCTAAAGATGAGACAGGGATTCTTACAAATGCAGTAAATTCAACAGTTAAAAATCTCAGGCAGCTTATAGGAGAAGTGACAAAATTAATTGAAGAAATAGTTCTTCGATCCGAGGAAATAGCTGAGTCGACAAATCAGGTTTCTCAAGGTTCACAGCAAGTGGCAAGCAGCGTAAGTCAACTGGCTGTCGGTGCTCAAAGTCAAGCAGAAAATGTTTCTATAAGTGTTGAGGGGCTTAGTAAAATCAGTTCAGTTGTAAAACAAATAAATATTAATGCCGATAATGTTGTAAAAATGTCTGTTCTTGCGGAAGAAGGAGCAAATAACGGCTATAAAGAAGCAGAAAACGCTATTTTTAAAATTAATGAGATTAAAAATACGGCTGTTAAAACTTCTATAACAGCCAATAAGCTGGGAATACTCGGAAATGAAATTGAACAAATTGTTGAGTTGATTAAAAATATAGCGGAACAAACCAATTTGCTCGCTTTAAATGCGGCTATAGAAGCAGCAAGAGCTGGCGAGCAAGGAAAAGGCTTTGCTGTAGTGGCTGCAGAGGTAAAAAAATTGGCAAATCAATCGGCACTGTCTACAGATAAAATTACTGAAATTGTAAAAGAAGTTAAATCTATGACGGATAAAGTGGTCGCAGATATGGATAAAGGTGTATATGAAATTAATGAAGGTGTGATTACTATAGAAAATGTTGGAAACAGTTTAAAAGAAATACTTATAGTTGCTCAAAATGTTAACAAGCAGGCTAAAGATGTTTTGTCTGTTTCCGGCAATCTTGTTAGAGAATCAGAACAAGTAGTTGAGCTTATGGATGGTGTTGCTGCAATTACAGAAGAAACGGCAGCTCAATCACAAGAAATTTCCAGTATTTCAGAAGAACAAAGCTCAAATGTATCAGAAATATCAACAAGTATAGATAATCTGGCTAAAATTGCAGAAAATCTAAACAAACATGTATCTGTGTTTAAAATTTAAGAATATTCAATACAGTAATTACGTAATTATATAAAAATTTAGACAGAAATTCATTAACAGGTATAATTTTATTATAGTGCTCTGAAAAAGTAATTAAGAAATGAAATATTTTTTGCGAAAGCACTATAGCTTTTAGGAGTGATGCTTGTCGGGAAAATCCGGCTTTGCCGGTTTTCCTGAAAATAAACTCGTTTCAGTATAATATGTCATCCTGAGCGAGGCGAAGGATCTATCAGGAAAACTACGTAAAGTTTCAATACACTAACGGACAGTTTACTGCTTCGGCATAAGCATCTCTTCGCAATGCCAGAGGGATTATAAATTATGGCTAAAGTTAAATCAAAATGGATATGTCAGACCTGCGGGTACGAAACCTCGGGTTATCTCGGAAAATGCCCTGATTGCTCAAGCTGGGGGACTCTTGTCGAGGAAACTTTCTCCAAAACTCCTCTTAAAGAACATTCTTCGATATCCGACTCAAGAAATTCATTTCCACAGCTTTTAAAAGACATTTCTCTCGATGAATCCATCCGCTACACTACAGGTATGTCGGAATTTGATACAGTTCTAGGCGGAGGATTGGTTATGGGGTCTCTTGTTCTTATCGGAGGAGATCCGGGAATAGGCAAATCCACTATAACTCTGCAATCTTGCGGAAATTTGGCTAAAAACGGACTAAAAACTCTTTATGTTTCCGCTGAAGAATCCGCTAAACAAATAAAACTCAGGGCCGAAAGACTTAATGTGAATTCTCAAAATTTATATATTTTTGCAGAAAATAATATTGAAGAAATTCAAAAAACTTTAAGCGAATTAAAACCGGAAGTCTTAATTATAGATAGTATTCAGGCAGTTTACAGTCCTTCAATAACAAGTTCCCCCGGAAGTGTAAGTCAGGTTAGGGAATGCTGCGGAATTTTGATGAATATCGCTAAATCCAGAGGAATTACAGTTCTTGTAATAGGTCATGTTACAAAAGACGGAGCAATAGCAGGTCCTAAAGTTCTCGAACACATGGTTGACACAGTTCTTTACTTTGAAGGCGACAGATATAAATCTTACAGGCTCTTGAGAACAATAAAAAATAGATTTGGAAGTACAAATGATGTGGGCGTTTTCAACATGGAAGAAACAGGCTTAGTAGAAGTTAGCAATCCAAGCGAGCTTTTTCTTTCCGAAAGATCAAACGCCATAACCCCGGGAAGCGTCGTTGTCGCCAGCAGCGAAGGAACCCGACCCATTTTGGTGGAAATTCAGTCACTTGTAGGACCTACTTCCTACACTTCGCCAAGAAGAGTTACAACAGGCATCGAATACAACAGGGTTCTTCAAATTCTTGCCGTACTGGAAAAACGCGTAGGGTTGAACTTAAGCAAGCAGGATGTTTACGTCAACGCTGTAGGCGGAATAGAAATTCAAGAACCATCCGCTGATTTAGGAATTGCGCTTGCAGTTGCCACTTGTGCCAGAAACGTTACAGTTGATTCGCAAACCGTAATAATCGGCGAAATCGGTCTTTCAGGCGAAATAAGAAGCGTAAGCAACATTGAATCCAAAATAAATGAGGCTTCTAAACTCGGATTTAAAAAAATAATTGTTCCAAAATCAAATTTACCCCTAAAAAACACCCCTAAAAACATTGAAATTATAGGTGTTTCAAGACTTCTTGAAGCTATAACAAGTTCTATTTCATCCACAGCAACCGAATAATTTATTAATTTTTGCTATCGTCAGGGCAGTTCTTCTTTACTGTTTTTTTAAAAACTTCTTCAAAACTCTGAATAGGCACAAAAGAAAACCCGCAATCTTCGCCAATTTCTCCACCCATCATAAATAATTCTTCCTGCGGATAAACTTTGCAAATTCTTGCTCTTTGCTTGTAAACAGTACATTTTCCTGTTTCAGGGTGTACTTTTGTGCAGGCGAAAATTAGCCCTAAGTCATTTTTATCGACTATTTCAAGATAATTATAAAAAAAATGTTGTTCTTTAAGCTTTTCAAACTCTTCTTCATCTTTTATCAAATGCTTTGAATGCCTGACATGTATTCCATGACAGCATTTGCCGCAGGCTTTGCATTTTCCTGTTCTCAAATATTTTTTGCCCAGAAATTTTAAAGCAATAAATTTTTTGAACCCTAAATGTAATTTTTTTATATATTCAGCAATTATTTTCATAATAAAAATTTTAACATGCCTGTACTCATCAACATAATAAAAAAATCCTTAATAATTAAGGATTTTTGTGATGGTTAGTGTCTTTTTTCTAGAAAAATTCAAATAAAATTAATATTAAATTTCAGGATGAGCTAAGAGTATTTTGGACAATTCACTATTATTTAAAGTTATATCGCCTTTAAGCATTTTTTCGGCAAGCACTTCATTGGAAATATAATCGCCTGATTTTAGAGTATTAAGAATGGAATTTGTTTGTTCCGGACTATCAGGAGAATTAAGCGAGTCCATCACCATAGACTTATATTTCTGAATTTCCTGATCTTTTTCGTATAATTTTTTTGCCTGCTCAGAAATATCAATTACATCAGCAAATTCGGAAACTTTTGAATAAGGATTCTGGGCAGTTGTTTTTTTATCAACTCCTGCAAGTTTAGCCTGCTGTGTTATTGAATTATTAAGTAAAATGTCTTCGTTACTAATATTATTGAGCATATTCAAGCTCCCATCTCATATTTTTAACTTTTCAGGATATTTTAAGGTACAAAGTTAAATATAAATTCCCTACCTACAATTACAGTATGCCTCTTTATTATTCTTAAAAAAACAATCCTCAGGTTTAATTTGATTAATCTTGCGGTCAGTTTTTGTCTTTAAAGATAAATCTTAAGGTTAATAAATAAATCATTACATTTTTGTTACAAATATTTTCAGGCAAAAAATATCTTCTTTATATATACATATTGAATATTTTAAATTCATTATTAAGATACTTTATATAAGACAAGCGTTTTTGAGGAAAAACTTTAACTTATACTGAGGAAACTTTCTCTTAATGATTGTTTTTATATAGATATAAGGGATAAGAAAAAAGAATTTTAAAAGCAAGAGATATAAAGAGAGGACAGAGAACAAGGGATAAGGAATTTTTCAATTAACACAAATTAAAAACCAACAAATGACTACTCAAACAAATAGGGAAGGTTACGTAAAGAAGTTTTAAAACTTCTTTTTTTTTGCGAAGCGGGAGCGAAACCCGAAACGGCGACGTGAAGACGGCGGCGTTGAAAGGTTGAACTCATTTTTTTTGCGAAGCGGGAGCGAAACCCGAAACGGCGACGTGAAGACGGCAGCGGTGAGGGGTTGAACTTGTTTTTTTGCAAAAAAAATTTATTTATCGCTTTTGTGTTATAAAAATGTTTATAGCATAGGACAGAGCAATGAATAATCTGATTAATAAATTAACAAATATAACCCACCCCCTATCAGAAATAGCTGAAAAAGTTTTAAATAACGAAAGACTTACAAAAGAAGACGGAATCAGCCTATATGAGTCTTTTGATATTCTTTCTATAGGTGTACTTGCTGATTATGCAAGAATTAAGAGGCTTGATAACCATGAAAAGAAAGATTTTGTATACTGGATAAACAATCATCACTTAAATTTGACCAATATTTGCGAAGGAAGCTGTAAATTCTGCGCTTACAAAAGAAAAGAAGGACAGGAAGGGGCTTTTTTGTACTCTCTTGAAAAAGCCGTTGAATATCTTGAAACAAAAGTAAGTAAAAATGCCGGCGAAATTCATATTGTATCGGCTTTAAACCCATCATGGACACTTGAAAACTATAAAACACTGCTTAAAGAAAGTAAAAGAATTCTGCCTGATACTCATATTCAGGCTTTTACGGCAGTGGAAATTGATTATCTGGCTAAAATTTCAAACATTTCAACAAAGCAGGTTTTGCAAGAACTTATAGATTCAGGTCTTGGCTCTCTTCCGGGCGGAGGAGCAGAGATTTTTGCAGAAAATATAAGACAAAAAGTTTGTCCTGAGAAAATTTCCGGTGATAAATGGCTGGAAATTATGGAAACTGCTCATCAACTCGGACTTAAGAGCAACGCAACAATGTTGACGGGGATTGGCGAAACTGTCGAAGATAAAATCGATCACATGCTAAAAATAAGAGAAGTTCAGGATAGAACAGGCGGGTTTATGACTTTTATTCCTCTGTTTTGTCATTATGAAAATACAGAAATTATTGAATTTCAACAGCAAACAGGGTTTGAAACAGTAAAAGATTATGCTGTTTCACGCCTTATGCTGGATAATGTCCCGCACATAAAAGCTTTCTGGATACAGATCGGCACAAAACTTGCGCAGATAACTTTGTCTTTTGGGGTTGATGATCTTGACGGAACTGTTATGGAAGAAAAAATAACACGCTACGCCGGTGCAAAAACAGGGCATGCAATGTCTAAAGATGAATTAATCCATCTTATTAAAAGAGCAGGCAAAACCCCTGTTGAAAGAGATACTGTTTATAACATAGTGAAAGTTTACTAAAACATTAATTTTTTATTAATATTTTTCAAGTGAAAAAAATTTTTATGTAAAATTTTTCTTGTTAATTTTTCAAATTGAAAGTTTGAAAAATTATTAATGTATAAAAATCATGTTTTAGGTATCATTGTAAATCTAAATAGAAAAAGTAAATAAAGTTTTATACTGGAGGAATTTAAAAATGGTAAGTGAATTAAAAATCAGACCACTTGGAGACAAGATACTAATTAAAGTTCTTGAAGAAACACAAACAACAACAGGCGGAATCATTCTTCCTGATTCAGCTAGAGAAAAACCTCAAAAAGGCTCTGTTGTAGCTGTAGGAACAGGAAGAACCCTCGATAACGGAAACAAAGAACCAATGGATGTTAAAGTTGGAGAAACCGTTCTTTTCGCTAAATACGGCGGATCTGACCTTAAATTTGAAGGAACAGAATACAAAATTCTTTCTATCAGAGACATTTTAGGAATCATTGAGTAAATAAGTAGTAATCAAAATCAAAAAGGAGTTATAAAATGGCAAAAAGAATAGCATTTAATGAAGATGCCCGCAAAGCTTTAGTTGTTGGCGTTGATGCTGTTGCTGACGCAGTAAAAGTTACATTAGGACCAAAAGGACGTAACGTTGTAATTGATAAAAAATTCGGCGCACCGCAAATCGTAAACGATGGCGTGACAATCGCTAAAGAAATTGATCTTCCTGATAACCTTGAAAATTTAGGCGCTCAACTGGTAAAAGAAGTTGCCAGCAAAACAAATGACGTAGCCGGCGACGGTACAACAACCGCTGCTGTATTGGCTCAATCAATTGTTAGAGAAGGCTTAAAAAACGTAACAGCAGGCGCTAATCCTATCGGAATCAAAAGAGGAATCGCTAAAGCTGTTGCAATAGCTGTTGAAGAAATTAAAAAAAGCGCTAAAAAAATTGAATCAAAAGAATCAATTGCTCAAGTTGCGACAATTTCAGCAGGCAACGATGATTTCATCGGCGGATTAATTGCTGATGCAATGGATAGAGTTGGTAATGAAGGCGTTATCACAGTTGAAGAATCAAAAACAATAGGAACAGAACTTAAAGTTGTAGAAGGCATGCAGTTTGATAAAGGTTATATAAGCCCTTACTTCGTAACTGACGCTGAAAGAATGGAAGCTGTTCTTGATGATGTATTTGTACTTTGCGTAAACAAAAAAATCAATATAGTGTCCGATCTCGTTCCTGTTCTTGAACAAGTTGCAAGAGAAGGCAGAGGAATTTTAATTATTGCTGAAGATGTTGAAGGCGAAGCTCTCGCAACTCTTGTTGTTAATACAATGAGAAAAGTATTAAGAGCTGTTGCAGTAAAAGCTCCTGGATTTGGCGACAGAAGAAAAGAAATGCTTCAAGATATCGCTATTTTGACAGGCGGCGAACTCTTCACAGAAGAACTAGGGCTTAAATTAGAAAACGTAACTGTTCAAATGATGGGTAAAGCTAGAAGAGTTACTGTTTCTAAAGATAAAACAACTATTGTTGTCGGTGATGACACAAAACAAACTGTTGCTGACAGGGTAAAACTAATCAAACGTCAAATTGAAGAATCTGACAGCGATTATGATAAAGAAAAATTACAGGAAAGACTTGCTAAATTGGCAGGCGGAGTTGCTGTAATCGAAGTGGGCGCAGCTACAGAAACCGAGCTTAAAGACAAAAAACTCAGAATCGAAGATGCTCTTAATGCTACAAGAGCTGCTATCGAAGAAGGTATTGTTGCAGGCGGCGGTGTTACACTGATTAAAGTTCAAAAAGTTCTCGCCGAAAAAGTTGCAAATTGCACAGATTATTCACAGGACGAAAAAACTGGTGCTGAAATTCTTACAAGAGCGCTTGTTGCTCCTTTAAAACAAATCGCTATAAATGCAGGACAAAGCGGCGAAGTTGTTGTTGAAGAAGTAAAAAAACTTGGCGGCGACATGGGTTATGACGCTCAAAACGACAAATATGTCGATATGGTTAAAGCCGGTATCGTTGACCCTGCAAAAGTAACAAGAAGCGCACTTGAAAATGCGGCTTCAATAGCTTCAATGTTGCTTACAACAGAAGCTGCTATTGTTGATTTACCTGAAGAAAAATCAGGAATGGGCGGCGGAATGCCCGGTATGGGTGGCATGGGCGGAATGGATTACTAAACTGCCTTATCCAAAACTTAATAATAAAAATAAAAAAGAGTCGGCTATGCCGGCTCTTTAGATTTAAGAGGTATGTGAGGAGATATTATTTACTGATTCCTAAATTTTTATAAAGTTCACTATAAAGGTCTTCACGGTAATTGCTTTGAATTGTTTGTTTTTTGCCGTTAGGGCTGGTTATCACTGCGGTAAAGGCTTGTGAAGTGCTTCCTGCATTATATATTCTTCTTGCTCCGTCAGCCATCATTGGAACGCCTACCCATGCACCAAATCCTGTTCCGCATATTAATGCTCCGGCAAATGCTTCTAGCGCTCCTACGATTCCTGTTCCAGCCCCGCCTCTATTCCCTAAGGCGGCTGCTGCAAGACCTTCCTTGCTTTTATCTTGTGTGATTTCTACAGTTGTGCCGTCAGCTAAAATTTTAACTGTTCTGACAATCTGAGATTCGGGTATATTTTCTGTTGCTGTTTGAGCACCTGAAATATTAGGATCTTGTTGGAATTTATCACGGGTAAGCGTGCGGGTTGTTTTTAAATGATTATAAAGTGCATTTTTTTGTGCTTTAGTTAAGTTTTCGTCTTTTGCTTCTTTTTCGGCTGTTTTACTTTCTTCAATTTCTTCTGCTGAATATGTTTTAATCTTTGTTTTAAGCTTGTTTAGTTCGTCTATATATTGATCAGGTGTTATTTTTCCTTCTTGAAGGTCTTTGTTAAGTCTTTGACGTAATACAGCGATATCAGTATCACCCGAGGCTGAATCCGTATCGGCATTTGCAGCTTTAGTTGCTGCTCCGTTATTTAAAGCGTATACAGGTGGAAACCCTTCTGTAATGTTGTAAAGACTTAACCCATCAAGAGACATCGCTGAATTATCTGCTATAGCCGCAGTTAAATTGCCAAAATTATTATTTACAGTGAAATCACCAATACTATTATTAGTAATATTAGCAGTAGGATTATAATTTATTCTTTCATAATTATTACCGCCAAAACTAATGCCATTATTTTCAGCTTGTATATTACTTTGAAATAATTCTAAAGGTTCTGAAACTATTGGATTACGGGTATAAACAGGTAAAAATCCCGGTTCTTGATTATGAACCCCATAATTGGGCAAATATCTCAAGTTTAAACATAAATCATTTCCCATACCAATTCCTCCTTAGTGCCCTTTCTTGGTTAATTTAGTGATTCTAAAATATTAAATATATCGTTCCCTTATATTTATATAAACAAATTAAATCTATCAGAATTGCTATTTTTATAAAAACAATGGCGGGTTTTTGTAAATAAAAATTTTTTTATGTTTTGAATATTTTTTTAATAAATATTTTTGATTAACGAAGTATATATTTCAAAGCTTTTATATATTAAGTTTTGTAAAGTGTCATTTTAAGAAATTTAATATTATGCCAAAAAATCTGCCAAAATCGAATTGCTCAATAATATTCCATGCTTTGTAAGTTTCAAATTTTTGCTGCTGTCGTAGGTCATAAAACCATAATCAATATATTTTTCTATGATTTTTGAATATTTTTGATAAATATCAATTCCATAATTAAGCTTAAATTCTTTTGTATTAATTCCCTCTGTAAGCCTCAATCCGAGAAAGACAGCTTCTTCGATTTTTTCAGGCGCGGAAATCTGATTTTCAAAAGCCGATTTCGTGGGGTCTTTCAAATACTCTTCGAGATTTTCTGTATTAGAATATCTGGTATCGTCTAAATAGCCATGCGCACTTAAACCAAGTGCAAAATATTTTTTATTTTTCCAATAGCAAAGATTGTGTCGGGATTCAAAGCCCTTTTTAGAAAAATTGCTTATTTCGTAATGATTAAAACCGTTATTTTCGAGAATATCTATAGTTTTTAGATAGATTTGACTTTGTACTTCATCATCGGGAAGATTTTTCGGCAAATGACGGGAAAACTCTGTTCCTTCTTCTATTTTTAGGCCATAGGTTGAAATATGGTTTATCCCCAGACTTAAAGCCTTATTTAATGTTGTTTCCCAACCTTCAATAGTTTGTTCAGGCAGTCCGTATATTAAATCTATACTTATATTTGCAAAACCTGCTTTTTTAGCCGTTTTTACAGTTTCTATAGCCTCTTGAGAGCTATGAATTCTGTTTATAGACTTTAGAATTTTATCATCAAAACTCTGAACACCTATGCTTAATCGGTTTATTCCTATATCCCTGATTTCTTTAAGATAATTTATATTTACAGTACCCGGATTAATTTCCATAGTTATTTCAGCATCTAAAGAAATACAGGTTAATTCTGATAAAAGCCCGAAGATGTCCTTATAAAAGCGAGTATCAACAACAGAGGGAGTTCCGCCGCCTATATAAATCGTTTCCAGCCCAATAGCACCTTGTCTGCCTAAACAAAATTTCATTTCTGCCTTTAAAGCAGCAAAATAAGATGCTATAAATTCATTTTTTCCCGAAAAAGAAATGAAATTACAGTAATGGCATTTGCCTGCGCAAAAAGGTATGTGAATATATAAATTTTTTGGTTTATTTGCTGGATTTAACCATGATTTCGGCATATTGATAAGCTACTTTTGGTTTTGAAAGTGAAAATTCCGTGTTACTGACATTTTCCTTTAAATCCCTGTAATCTTCAATAGCTACTGACGCATTTGACTTAAAAAATTCTTGAAAAAAACAATTTTTTTTCTGCATAAAATTTTTCCTTAATTGCTTCCCTATTTATATAAACACTTTAAATATGAAAATATTGCCTTTTTTAAGAATTTTTTTGAAAAATTTGTTATTATGAAATAAATAGTTTTAAAAGGGGATTTAAATGCTGAGTGACATTAAGGACGAACCGGAAATTTTTAAAAAATTAGCACAATTCTACCTCCCTAAAGGAAAACCTGTTGAAAACATCAAAATTAATCTTGAAAAAATTTCCAAAATTTACATTGTAGCAAGCGGATCTTCAAGAAATGCAGGAAACATAACCAGATATTTTATAGAATCAGCGGCACAAATTCCCGTAACAGTCGAGCATGCCAGTGAATTTGCAACGAGAAATCCTGTTTTATCTTCTGATAACCTTGTAATATTTGTTTCTCAGTCAGGAGAAACATCTGATGTCCTTTCTGCTCTTCATGTTGCAAAAACAAAAGGAGCTTATACTTTTGCAGTAACCAATAACGAAACTTCTACAATACATAACTCGGCAGACTCAGCTGTGTTTATTTATGCAGGAAAGGAAACAAGCATTCCTGCAACAAAATCGTTTGCTTCACAACTTGTATGTCTCTATATAATAGGAATTTACCTTGCAGAAAAAAATAAAACCGCTTCTGCCGGTCAAATAGAATCTTACAAACAAAAAATCCATCAATTGCCTGAAAAAATAGAAAAATTGATTTTAAATACGAAAGAAATTGATAAAATCGCAGAAAAACTGCACAATAAAAAAAGTCTAATCATTCTGGGAAGAGGACAAAACTTCGGTCTGGCTGAAGAATGCGCTCTTAAAATAAAAGAAACCTGCTATATAAATACGGGCGGCTATCCGACAGGGGAATTTCTCCATGGACATCTGGCAATGCTGGATGAAAACTCCACTGTGATCTCAATAATAACTAAATGCGGATTGCAAGATGAAGCAAATTATACACTCTCTACCGGTAATACAATGCAATTAATTAAAAAAAGAGATGCTGATGTTGTTATAGTAAAAGATTTTGCTGATAGCTATATAGAATCAAAACTTTCAGAATTTAAAGCAGAATATCTTAATATTTCTAAGTTTGATGAAGACTTTTCACCTGTTTATTCCGCAGTTGTTTTGCATTTGTTGGCATACAAAATGGCGGAACTTCTTGGAAATGACGTAAATAACCCGAGAAGCCTGAGCAAAACCGTTTCAAACGAATAATTTAGTATTTATAATTAAAATCTATAATTGATAATAAAAATGTAATTCCAAGCAAAATTGTCATTTTATTTGTGATCCTCAAAGTTTTTATTTCTTTCAACATTGTCTATCTGGTATCTGAAACAGGTTTTTACTAACTTAATAGTGTCTTCTTCAGATATACCTGCATAAGACAGGGCCGTAAGATAAGATTTTTCGTTATTTAGCTTTATTTTTTTAGAATAAATATGGTCACATCTGACAGAAATTGGCTCTTTTTCATAATCAAGATGAATTTTACAATGCACATCATAATAATTATCAAGAGGCACATCAGAAACGTAGCATAAACCGCTTCCGCTGATATTTCGTGTCAGAGCATTAAAAGTTTCCATCTTAAGGTAGGTATTATCAAGATATTTAATTATCTCGACTTTTATATTAAGCGGAACTCTTATAAATTCTCTTCGTTCGGTAAACTGGCTGTTACAAGGAAAACTTATTCTTAATCCCGACATGCTGTCCAATTGTTTATTTATTACATTCGAAACAGCCGAAAAAGTTCCTTTCGCCGTTTTAAATATAATATTAATTTCTTTTCCATCAGGAAGATTATGAGCCAGATTGTGCTTTTCGGGAGGTGAAATAAGCAGATGGTCATCATGAACTCTTTTTATATAAGCGTTAAGACAGTGATAATTGTCATCATCGTCGATATATTCAAGCTCTAATGGAGCTAATTCCTTTATAAAATCGTATATATCCAGCATCATTACCTCTATTTAACTCTCATTGCAAGACTTGAAAAGATTATTGAACTCCAGCATTTTGTTTGGAAAAGTAATATAATAATTTGCCTAATCGAGCATTGATTCAAGAACTTTTGCTCTGTTTTCAACGTTTTCAACATTAACTATGTTGCTTTTTCTTATATAACCTCTTAAAGCTTCTCTTATAAGTTCGCTTCTTGTGCGTTGTTCTGAGGCTGCAATATTATCAATTTTTTCAAGAAATTCGGTCGGCATTGATATAAGCACTTTTGCCATAATATCTCTCTCCTTTTATTTATTATTAATAGATTAATACAAAAAAGTAATTTTAACCCTCTCAAGTATATATTATAGCATTATGTTTTATATTTGCCATTTTTTAAAAAAATATTCACTTATTTTCACAAAGCCTTTTATAAAGGCAAAATTTATCAAAACAATTTTCTGCAACATCAAATTCAACAGTACTCTCTATTTTTTTTATAATATTTAAAAATTTTTTCTCGTATTCAAACAATTTTTCTTCAGAAAAACTTATTTCTATTTTTTGTACAGACTCCGGAGTTATCTCAAAGTAATTAAAAACAAGGTCTTTTGGCTCAAAATCAAGCCCTAAATCCTTTCTGCTTTGATAAAGCGCATAAAGATAAATTTTGTGCTGAAAATAAGTATCGATTTTTTTAGGGACGACTTCGCCGGTTTTCCAGTCAGCTATAATGTAGTTGCCGGTTTCTTCGTCAAAAAATATAGCGTCAATTCTTCCTATAAGCCAGTATGGAGTATTTTTAAGGTTTGTATTAAAGCCCCATTCTGTTTTTATTACTTTTTTGTTTAATATAGGGTGGTTTTTTATGGAATTCCAGCGGTCAATAATCTTGTTATCTGCATTCTTCAATAGATGCCTTGTTTCAAAACCTCTTAAGTGATAATCTATAAGTGCATGAATTGATTTTCCAAGTTCGTAATCCTGATGAAATTCGGGGTATTTAAGCTCTTTTATATACTTAAAATAATATTTTTTTCGACAAATTTGCCATGTATTAAAGCGGTCATGATTCAGAAGATTATTTTTCATTTCACAATCCTTGTATGCTGTTCTATAAAGTATTCTAAAATTTTTGAAGGCCTGTATTCTTTTGTTTTATACCAATTATTTTTGGCTTTTTCATTTCCGCTCATATAAAGATAATGTCTGGCTCTTGTAATCCCGACATAAATAAGCCTTAGATGTTCATGAACCTGCTCAAGTTTTATTTCTTCAACACTTTTATGGAGTTTTTTAATCTGTTTTATTTGATTGATAAGATGCCCGCTCTTTCCAATATCAACTACTTCAGGATTTACAGGGTAACTGAATTTAACTTCCTGCATTTCAGGCATAAACACAGTATCAAACTCCAGTCCTTTTGCTTTATGGGCTGTCATAATCTGCACAAATTCATATTTGTCATCATCTTTTTCAATTTCATTAAAGAATTTTACGCCGCTAAGCGACTTTTTCTTTCCTAAATCATCTAAATAATTTAAAATTTCAGGCAAATTAACAGTTTTATTTTCTTCGTTATCTGTGTCATATCGCCTGAACCTGCTGACCAAAAGGCTTATTATCCTTGCATTTGACTTGTCAATAACACTATCAAAATATTCAGCACCGAGCCTTGCAATTATTTCTTCCGGCGGTAAGTTTGATTTATCGAGCCATTTTAAGATTTCATCCTGAAATTTTCCTGCGTTCCCGAGCGGCAGTTCGTTTTTTGCAAAACAAATAAATGGTGAGCCTGCTTTGTCAAAAAAATGAAGCGAATCAAACTGATGTTCCAAAATATTTGATTTTACAAATTCTTCGTAAAGATTTTTGACAAATTTGTTATTCCACGGGTTATTCAAGACTTCAAGAAAAGCTTTTACAAACCTGAAGACTTTTTTCTGGGCGACAGACTCGGAATAACAAATATATGGTATATTATTAGATTCCAAAAACTGTGCCCATTCTATAACTGCATTATTTGTTCTCAACAAAATCCCTATCGTGAATTTATAAGCGCTTTTTTTAAGTTTTTCGATTTCTTTTAATATTTTCGCTTTTTCTTCTTCAGGGGTTTCATAGATTTTAAAGTTTAAACATTCTTTTGTTTCAGGATTTTTTCCTTCTACCGCATGCATTTTTAGAGGAATAAAAGCATCTTTTAACAATTCCTGCTTCATCGCCCAATCAATTAAAGAGTTTGCAAGTTCAAAGATTTCATTTGAGCATCTTTGAGAGTGATCCATTTCCACGAGCATATTTGTGGTTTTAATAAATTCAACAAACCCGCTTACGTCAGAATTGGAAAAACTGGAGGTAATTGCCTGATTAGGGTCGCCACACCTGATTAAGTTTCCTCTTTTTTCACTGATTAGCCCGAATAATTGCTGTTGAACAGAAGAAGAATCCTGTGCTTCATCTTCTATAATATATTTAAACTTTTCTTGATAATGATTTTTGATTTCAGTATTGTTTTTTAATAGTTTAACGCTGTAAATCAGCAAATCATCAAAATCTATCATGCTTCTTTCTTTTAATATTCTTTGATATTCCGCATATACAGGATAAAATTCAAACAATTCATTATAAAGTTCGATATCTTTGTTTGATAAATACTTTCCAATCTCCTCCGGTGAAATTCCCAGAAACTTTGCTTGCGAAATTGCGTTCGGGTAATCATAGCTGAAAGAATTAAACTTATAATCATTATCTGTAATTAATTTATCGTAAATTTCTTTCATTATTTTAAATTTTAAGGTGTCATCGCAAATATCAAAATCAGAATCAAGTCCTATTTGAGTATGATTATCTCCCTGCTTTATTATACCTAATCCCAGACCATGAATAGTACTGATGTGAGGAAATTTTACAAGATCAGGGCAGGAAGTTTTTATTCTCTCACGGATATTTCTAGCCGCAGAATCCATATAAGTAAGCACAAGAATTTCTTCAGGATTAATCCCGTCTTTAATCATCTTTATTATCAAGGCTTCCAGTATCTTTGTCTTTCCGGCTCCAGGCACAGCAGAAATAGCCATTTTGCCCGACTTATAATCAAGAACGGCAGCCTGATCTTTGCGGGGAGTAAATTCAAATTTTATCTTTGTTAGTTCTTTTTTCTCTGTGATAAAGCTTTCTATTCCGCCGTTGTTTTCAGAGCCGGAAACATCCAGCTGGCTTGCATAGCATAAAATTTTACCGTCACATAAAGAAACAAGCTTTCTTAAACAATAAGCAGCCTTTTCCATAGTGAGTTTCTGGTGAATCTGCGGGGTGTATTTTCCATCCTGCCAATCTTTATGAAAAACCCATGCATTATAAAGCGGTCCTGTGTCGTCTTTTGT
The DNA here is from genome assembly GCA_037147175.1 of bacterium. Taxonomy (NCBI): domain Bacteria; species bacterium. The sequence goes on along the minus strand of JBAWVS010000030.1, from coordinate 11,305 downwards.
CCAATGAATGCTTGAAACATCCAACCATATCTGGATTTTTGATTCAATTTCCAGATCAATGACTTTTTGCGGTGTTGCGATTTTTATACAATTTTTCTTCAATTCCGGCGCGGAAGAAGGATTATCAGAAACAATCGTGTCTTTCATTAAAATCAGCCAGTCTTTTTCAGAAAAGATTTTGTTTTGAGTAGTCTTCAACAGCTTTTCAAAACCCAGAAGCGACTCTACCATTCGGTTAAAGGCTTCTATATTGTTATTTTCATTAATATTCGGAAGAACAAGCTCAGAAAAAATCTTTTCCACCTGCCCTGAAAGAGATATTTTTTCTTCTCTTAAGTTTTTTATCAAATTAATCAAATTATTTAATCGTTCTGTACACTTGCTTAAAAGGTCATTGTCATTCCGTTCAAGCTTGCCTGTTTCTGTGTATTTTTCAAGAATTTCTTCGCATAAAATTGTAGAAATTCCCAACATGCCGGTCAACAAGGATCTTATTTCAAAAGTTTTTGGCTTAAATCGCCATTCTTCGTTGATTAACTGGAGAATTATAAGCGTACCAAAGACTAGAGGGTCATCAAAAATCTTCTTTGAACCTGTCAAAAACTGATAATCTATATTTTTTCTCTCAAAAAACTCTTCTAAAGCGTGTTTTAAAGCTGCATCCATTGAAGGTGCAACAAGAACAATATCATCAGGAGAAAATTTTTCATTATTTACCATAACTTCTATTCTGGCAAAAACCTGCTCCAACATTTCTACATGCCGTATAGAATTTTCAATAAGAGCTATATTATTCAAATTCGGCGTTTTATTATTTATAATTGCCTGAAATAATTCCTGCGCATCCGGATATGAAGGCTTTTTTGACTTTAAATTAATTATTTCAGAAGGATTTAAGGCTTTTATTTCTTCATAACCCGAAGTATTTGCGCATAAATACCCTCTTCGTGAACTCCCTTGCGGGTCTGCGGCTATAAAAAAATCTTTAACTTCCGCAATAATCTTTTTTATAAAGTAGTGGGCGGAATAAGTCATTTCATCAAAGTCATCAACCAGAAGATATTTTATTTTACCGAAATTTATTTTGTTATTATCAAGCAGATAAAGAAAAGTAGGCACCTGTTTTAAATTATAAAAAGTTCTATAGCGATTAGTAAGAATATTAACCAGTTTAAGTACATCCTGAGCCTGCTCCCCCATTTGCTCACCTAGCAGCTTAGATTTATCAATGATTTCCTGACTGTCAAGACAATTATTTGTTATAAGTGTATGCCGCCTCAAAATCTGATGCTTAAGGTTTTTATGAGATTGATAATCTCTCAGGCTCTCTTCAAGGCTTTCTCTCTTATTTATTTCTTTTATAGCCTTTTTAATCAAAAGTTCTGCCGCTTCCAACTCGCAAAGATTTGGTATTATTTCTCTTTTCCCGATATTTTCAGGGATTAATCCTTCCACAAGCGACCAATTTGACTTAATAGAATGATAAACTATCCCGTTAAAAGTAAAAACAGGCAGCTCTCCAAAACCGTTAATTTGAAATTCTGCCAGTTTTTCTCTGATTTTATCCGAAAAAATCTTTTTTTTGTAGCTATTTTGAGTGATAACAAGAATTTCGGATGTCAAAACTCCTGATTTAATAAGCTCAACAAACTTTTCAACCAGAAATGACGATTTCCCCGATTTTAATGGTCCTTCTATATACATGAATGCCGCAAATGTTATTAATAATGTTCTTATTATTGGGAAAAAGTAAATTTTATTCCAGATTAATTTTTGTAAACAAGCGTTAAATTTATTTTTTTTAGGAAAGACAATGGTTTTGTCTCTATTTGTTTTATCTTGCTGTCAATTTTTTTTAAGTTTGGTTTTTAATAATATGAAGGGATTTTAAGGGAAATAAGGCTAAAAGATGGCAGGAATCAATTTAATATCAAATACACAACCCGTTAAGAAAAATAATGACAACTTTCTTTCAACAAAAGTGCTTGCAACATTTGCTGTTGCCGGCGGAATATCAAACGGGATTAATGATTTATACCAACAGGGGAAAACATTAATCAAGCCGAGCACCAAACAGCCAATGATAGACCATATCAGAAATATTATTAACAGTTCATCAGCTGATAAAATTAAACTACTTGATGATTATCTCAGAAAAATTCAGTTCGAAGATTTTAATGCAAGATTTCAAAAAAACAAAATAAATATAAATTGGAAAGCAGTTGGAATTAAAGCAGCTAAAAGTGCAATAGGCTGGGGTGTCTTTTTTCTTGCGTGGGATGGAATAATACGTTTAATTAAAGAAAAGAAAGGCTCTGCTAAAAAAAATTAATTATTTTTTTGTTTCGCTAAAAGTTATACGGATTCTGAATTTAACACCAAATTGTAGACTTCTTTTTTGGGAAAGCCCGTAAGTAAAGAAATAATTTTACTTATTTCTTTAGTTGAATAGCCTTCTTTTTTAAGAATTTTAATTTTTTTGATTATTTCCTGTTCGTCAGCAGTTTTTTCCTCTTTTTGACCTTCAATAACTAAAGTTATTTCGCCTTTAAGGGGCTTATGCGTATAATATTCAATGATATTGCTAATTTTATCTCTTTTTATTTCTTCATAAATTTTAGAAAGCTCTCTGGCAATCATAACGTTTCTGTCGCCTAAAATCACTGAAATTTCTTTTAGTGAAGCAATCAGCCTATTCGGAGATTCAAAAGCAACTATATTTATTTCAGAGTATTTAGACAGAATTTTTTCTTTTTCGTTTAAAGTTCTTGGTAAAAATCCTAAAAACACAAAACTTCCCTCAGAAGTCAGACCCGAAGACAAAGCAGTTATTACAGAGCTTGCACCCGGAAGAGGAATTATTTTTATATCATTTAAATAAGCATCTTTAATCAGCTCAGATCCCGGATCGCTAATTAAAGGAGTTCCTGCATCAGAAACAAGGGCTATGTTTTTTCCTTCTTTAAGCTGGTTTATTAAATAACAGCTTTTTTCTTTTTCGCTAAATTTATGATAACTGATTGTTTGAGTTTTAATTTCGTAATGATTAAGCAGCTTTTGAGTAATTCTTGTATCTTCACAAGCTATAACATCAACTTCTTTTAGTATCCTGATTGCTCTTAAAGTAATATCTTCAAGATTTCCTATAGGAGTCGGGCAGATGTAAAGTGTTCCATTTTTAGCCATATGAGCCTTTTTTAGTTTTTTAAAATTACAAACATAATGTTTAAAATTATATCACAAGCTTCTTTTTTATTAAGAAAAGTAAATAAAATATAAAAGCATGAATTAGATTAAAGTAAATTGGGAACAAGTGTAATAAGGATACTTTAGTTGGAGAAACCTATAACTAATAGACAATATATAATATGTTAAAAAAACCATATTATAAGATTAACTGATTTTGGGTATACCAAACAATAGAAGCGCTTCAAATTATATCAGGGATGTGTTAGTTCAGATAAGGAGAATCTGTGTATGAGTATTGTTGTCAATACAAACGTTAACTCTATTTTAGTTCAAAGAAGTTTATCATCAGCAACAGGTGAAATTGGAAAATCACTTCAAAGATTATCAACAGGCAGCAGAATCAACAAAGCTGCAGACGATGCTGCAGGCTTAACAATTTCCGAAAGCTTGAGATCACAGGCAAGAGGCTCTCAGGTAGCTTCTCAAAACGCGCAAACAGGCGTTAACCTCTTACAAACGGCAGAAGGCGATCTCGGTATTATTCAAGACAACCTTCAAAGAATAAGAGATCTTTCTGTTCAAGCGTCAAACGATACAAACGGAACAAGTGAAAGAACAGCAATTCAATCAGAAGTTAAACAGCGTTTAGATGAAATTACAAGACTTGCAAAAGGATCTAAATTCAATTCCATTAATTTATTAGACGGAAGTAAAACAAAACTTAACTTCCAAATCGGTGCAAATTCAGGATCTACTACAAACGCTATTGACGTTGCAAGCAGTGCTAACGGCACAAGCCCTCTTAGTGACGCTACCGCATCAGGATTGGGTATCAGTATTACAACAGATCAAACACTTGCGACTGCTTCAGCAGCATCTGCTTACATTGATACAATTGACAAAGCAATTTCTGATGTATCCTCAAGAAGATCAACAATCGGTTCGATACAAAACAGGTTAGATTCAGCTATTCAAAGCTTATCAGTTAAGTATGAAAACATGTCAGCATCCGAATCAAGAATCAGAGACGTAGATGTTGCAAAAGAAGCTGCTTCTTTAACAAAAAACCAGATACTGCAACAGGCTTCCGCTACATTGTTAGCTCAAGCTAATCAAGCACCTCAAGTTGCATTATCTCTTATCTAAAATAAAATCCTTAAAAGTTAGACTGTTAACAATCCAAAGAGGTCGGAAATTCCGTCCTCTTTGGTCTTTTTATGTTTTTATGCCCTAAATTTCTGTTATTTCCTTAAAATAAATAACTCGAATTGCCAGTTAACGTGAATTGCCGGATAGTCGAAATCCACATGAATATTGGTATTGTCATTCTGAGGGCTTTAGTCCGAAGAATCTGTCCAAAAAAGCATTTAAGCTTAAAACCCAAAAAGGACAGATGTTTCGCTTTGCTCAACATGACAATAAAAAAAATTAATTGGCAATTTCGAGTTAAATAGAAAAAAATTAACATAAATTTATATAAATACGGTTTTTTCATAAAAAAAAGCAATTTCTTTCCCAAAGTTGTTTTTAATTAATTAAGGACTATTTATGGGAAAGATTTTGGTAAGATGACAGATTTAAATACAAATACATATTTATATAATCAGCCTTATCCTCAAAACCAACCCGGTTATGGAGATAACAAAACAGGGCTGCCAATAAGCTATGATGACAAAAGGTTAGACCCTGTAAAAAAAGACATTAATAATAACCTTTTAGTATCTACGGCAAAAGGGTTTATAGGTGAGCCTGTTAATATAGCAATCGGGGCTGTTCCTGCTTTAGCTATAGATAGATTGCTTAAACGTCTTCCTGCCGGAGAAAATTTTAAAAATTCACCTCTGGGCAAGCTAATTGATCTTATTGATAATTCTGTAGAAAAATTGCCTAAATTTGAAGGACTTAAAAAAGCTTATAATAATTTACCTGAAACAAATTTTATAAAACAACTGATAACGGCTAAACCTGCAACACCACGCTGGGCAAAAGGACAGCTTGTTCATGGCAGAACTCAAATATTAACTGATATGCTGGATGAAGCTATTGAAATCACAAAACCTGATACAACGGCTTCTAGAAATATTTTAAAAACACTAACTAACGATAAAACAGCTGTTAGAGAAGCTGTTAAGTTAGCAGGAAAAAATAAATCCGAAGAGTTTATAAGACTTTTTGAATTAGTTAAAAAGCCTGAGCAAGCAGGTTTTATTGATAAATTTTTTAAATTTATTGGACAACATCCTAGCAAAAGACTTCTTAAAGAAGCTATAAAAATTAAAGAAGCCCCTCCAAAAATTATAGAAAAAATTAAACATTCTCTGGAAAATCCTGAAGCTGCAGAAAAATTTCTGAAAAGGTTTGAAGAAAAAGCTGCAAATGATCCTCAATTCGCTGCAAAGTTTTTTAAACGTTATGAAAAAATGATTAATCCTAATGAATTTAGAGAAGCCGCCCAAAGCGTTAAAAATGGTGGGAAACTTTATGATGTAGCTTATAAATACGCTGAAAAACTGGCAGGAGCGAATTCTTCCGCTAAATTCAAAATGCTTAAAAACAGCGCAGAATTTTATACAAAAGAGCATTCTGCAATTTCAAAAGCAATAATGTCCCTTTATAACAATATGACCACATTCCTTAGATTTGATATAGGAAAACTTAAACTAAATCCCTCCAGCGCAATGAAATTGGGCGGCGCTGCGTTTATGTTTTTCATTGCAGCTAATTTGCTGGGAAAAATTGTCAAAGATACCTGGGATGCACCAAAAAAAGAAAAAGTCAGCACTCTTGCCCACGGTGTTATCTCTGACCTTGGAAGTTGGCTGATGTGGATGCCTTTAGGAACATTCATGTTTAAAGGTATCGGCAGCCTGAAAAACCTTAAAGGAACAAATTTAATAAGCAAAGCAATTAAAGCACCTTTCAGGTGGGCCGGTGATTTAATGGGAACAGGGCTTTATCCTAAAAAAGCAACAACACTTCTAAGAAAAATATTTAACCCGATTAAAGGCTTTTTCGGCGGAATTGGCAGATTTGGCTTATTTATGTTTGCGTTAACTCCTCTTACGGATAAGATTTTAAGATTTATATCCCACAGTATTTTTGGCAAACCTAATGCTCTTCTTGCAAAAGAAAAAGCCGAAGAAGAAAAAGGTAACACAGAAAATACAGAAAACTCAAGCACCGAAGCTTTGAAGAAAGCTCTTGCACAAAATAAAGCCGGAATGATTACTGTTGCAGCAAAAAACCAAATAAAACAACCAATCAATACCAATCCTATAGAAGAAAACCCCCTAAAACAAGATAAAAAACCTGATTTACCTCAAGAAGCCGTTACAAAACAGCAATATATCCCTTCAGACACAGCTACAGGTAAAATTCAACAAGAAAAGCTTGAAAAGAAAGCAAAAGTTGATGATGCGCTGGCTAAAGCTGATAGCGTAATTAAAAATGCAGAAAATACGCTTGGCTCTGTATAAAGGCTCAGGAAGACAAAGAATTTTTAGGATACGAACCTAAAAACCTGTAAAAATTCATAAACGGAGCAATTTTACCTATAGTTTTCTGCACTTCAGGATCATCAATATGTCCTTCAAAATCAATAAAGAAGGTGTAATCTCCGAAAACTTTTTTTGAAGGCCTTGATTCAATGTAAGAAAGATTCAAATTATTTTCCTTAAACACAGCAAGGATATCAACAAGAGAACCTGGTTGATTACACGCGGAAAAAGCGATGGAAGTTTTATCATTTCCTGTTCTCGCAGGAACTTTTGAGCCGAGCGAAACAAAGCGTGTTAAATTATCTTTTTCATCGTTAATTTTTTTTGCGATTACTTTTAATCCATAAATTTCTGCCGCTTTGAAAGTTCCTATAGCTGCATAATTTTCAGGAAGATCTACAAGCTGCCTTACGGCTTCTGAGGTGCTTGTCGCAGAAATTTTTGCTACACTGTCTTTTAAATTAGCGTCTATAAAATACCGGCACTGAGCAATTGCTTCCGGCTTGGAAATAATTTTATCAATTTTTGAAGCATTTTCAGACTTACTTATCAAACAATGCGAAATAGGAACAACAATTTCGCCGGTAATCATAACTCTTGAAGTCGTTCTGGCAAGATTATCCAGTGTTTCTCTGACTATACCTTCAATAGAATTTTCAATCGGGACAACGCCTATATTTCCTTTGTTATTATCAACAGCTTCTATAACCTGTAATATTGAAGATTTCAACGTTTTATTAAAATCTTTATAATTCGAATCGGCAATTAAACTTTCAGCAGCAATTTCTGTATATGAACCTGCAGGTCCAAGGTATATAACGTTTTGAATTTGTGTATTTTTTGTCAATTATAGCCTCTCTCAAAGTTATTTTCGATTTTTTAAGTGGTGAAATCGAGTAATAATAAGATTTTATAGAAAACAAAAATTCTGAATAAAATTTTTAAACAGAAAGTTTTGCTTTTAGGGTTAATAAATAATCAGAATAGGAATGCTCGGCTTTCTTGCACAATCTGTAAAGCTGTTCCTGAAAAGAACTATAATTAAAATTCTGGTCATTCTTTAAGTCAGGGTACAATCTATACACTTCAGGAATATGAATTTCGAAAAAATGTTCGTCAAGAAATTTTAATAAATCAGCTAAAGTAACACAAAAATCTTGAGCTAACTCCTTAAGCAGATTATTTGAATAATTATTTTCTTTCTGCTCAAAATAATTACAAAAATCTTTTATTTTTTCATATTTTGATTTATGAAAAGTCTCATTTATGGATAATTCAATCAAAAATTCTTTAAAAAAAGCTTCTGTTATTATCAAATCTGAATTTACAAAAACGTTTTTATCTTTTTCTTTTTTTCTTTCATTTGGATTTAAAAATCTTATATTTTTTTTACAAAAAAACGACTGCAAGATTAATAATGCAACTACATAACGCCATATATTAATGTTTTTCCAGATTTTCCGCACAAAAAATTCCGGCAAAACAGTAAAAATATTAGATAAATCGAACAAAATTAATCTCCCCAAAGTAAACTCTATTTAAGATTGTATTATATTTTCAGCTTATACATCAAGTCCTATATCAAGAATTCCTGCTTTTGCAGTAATTGCACTGGTAGAAATATAATCTACTCCTGACGATGCTATTAAATTTATTGTTTCTAAATTAATAGTCCCGCTTGCTTCTGTTATAGACCTCCCATTAACAAATTCCACCCCTTTTTTCATTTCTTCGACAGACATATTATCAAACATAATAATATCCGCGCCCGAATCAACAGCTTCTATAATTTGAGCAAAATTTTCTGTTTCTACTTCAATTTTTATTGTGTGCGGAACGTTTTGTTTTGCGGTTTTAACGGCCTCTTTTATGCTTCCTGCTGCTTTTATATGATTATCTTTAATCATTACCGCATCATACAATCCGAATCTATGAGGAAACCCTCCGCCTGCCTTAACCGAATACTTCTCAAAAATCCTGAAATTCGGGCAGCTTTTTCTTGTATCAGAAATTTTTGCTTTATATGGTTTTATAGCTTCCTGAAACTGATTTGTCTTTGTGGCAATCGCACTCATTCTCTGAATAAAATTCAAAGCAACTCTTTCTCCTGTGAGAATAGCTCGTGCTTTGCCTTTTACAACAGCTATATCCTGCCCTTTAACTATTTTATCCCCGTCATTTAAAATAGAAGTAAATTCAATATTTTCATCAAGCATTTTGAAGATACTTTTTACAACTGGCAAACCTGCTAAAACGCCTTCTTCTCTGGAATTAAATTTTGCTTCAATGATTTTGTCAGAACTGATAAAAGAATTCGTGGTTAAATCCCCATGTCCTATATCTTCTTTGAGAGCCTGTCTTACAAGGTCATAAACAACAAAATTATCCAGAGAAATCATTAATTAGCATCCTTTTTGACTTTGATTACAACACTTCATTGTTACTTCATACATTTCTTTAGAAATATAACTATGATAAGCATTTTGTGAAGTTTCAGTATAATCTTCTCTAAAGTGCGCTCCCCTGCTTTCTTTTCTTGCTATTGCAGATTTAACTATCAACCCTGCCACTGTTAAAAGACTTCTGAATTCGTATTCGTCAATATTTCTGCATTTATATTCCTGATTAAACTCGAGCTTTAACTCATTAATCTCTTTTAAAGCCTGTGTAAGAGCTTTTTCGTTCCTCACAATTCCTGCATTATTCCACATTGTTTCTTTAAGTTTTTTCGTAAAAACTGAAATATCAGGCTTATAATCAAAAAATTGTTTTTCATACTGTGAAATAAGACAATTTATTTTGCAATCATGCGTCAACTCAATCTCAAGAGTTTGCTCCGAAAGTTGTTTTACCATTTCTCCGGCCACAACAACACATTCGAGTAACGAATTGCTTGCAAGCCTGTTTGCTCCGTGAAAAGAAGAACAACTTGCTTCCCCAACAGCAAAAAGCCCCGGAATTGAAGTTTTTCCGCCCATTGATATTTTAATTCCACCCATTAGGTAATGAGCCGCAGGCGAAACAGGGATAGGGTTCTCCAGAATATCAATATTGTTCTCTTTGCAAACTCTTATAATATTCGGAAATCTTTCAATAAGCTTTTCTTTCGGGATATAAGAAGTATCAAGAAGTACATTAGAATAGCCTTTTTCTTGCATTTCAAAGAAAATTGCACGGGTTACAACATCTCGAGGCGCTAAATCTCCTCTTTTATCGTAATTTTGAGTAAAAAATTCTCCGTCAGCGTTTTTAAGCCTTGCACCTTCTCCCCTTACAGACTCGGAAATCAAAAACCTCGAACCGTTTTCTTCAACATTTAATGCTGTAGGGTGGAACTGAACAAACTCCATGTCCTGCATAACAGCTCTTGCCCTGTAAGCAAGAGAAATCCCGTCACCGGTTGCTATTTCGGGATTTGTTGTATTACTGTAAACCTGCCCCGCGCCGCCGGTTGCAATAACAACAACAGAAGAGTAAACAATTTCATATTCACCGTTTTTTGAATTATACAGTATGACACCGCGGCATTTTTTATCAGAATCAATTAAAAGGTCTACAGCCTGTGTTCCCTGATAAATCGTTATATTTTGGGTATTTTCTGCTTTGTCGGAAAGTGCAAGCTCAATGCTCTTTCCTGTGGCATCGCCACCGGAATGCAAAATTCTATTTACACTGTGAGCGGCTTCAAGCGTTAATTCGATTTTATTTTCTTTATTTTTATCAAACTCAACACCGTATTTTATCAAATCATCTATGGCTTCCCAACTCTTTTCGGAAATAAACCTCGCCACTTCTAAATCCGTAAGACCTGCTCCCGCATCAACCGTATCCTGAACATGAAGATCAACAGAATCCTTTAAATTCTCGGGCAAAATCCCTACAATTCCACCCTGTGCGTAGCGGGAATTACTTTCTCTAAGATTTGCTTTTGTAACAAGAAGAATTTCTTTATCCGTTTTTTCAGAGAGTTTTATTGCAGAATACAATCCTGCAATTCCGCTTCCTATTATTACAACTGATTTAGTAGAAAATTTCATTTTAATTTCTTCTTTTATTAGGTTTATTAAGTTAGAAGTATACTTTAAAAATCAAGAAATTCAAGAGTTCCAACCCGATAAGGTTTTGTGTAATATATCATACATAATATTTTTTTTAAAAAATTAATGTTGAAGACCCTTGACAGAAAAGCCTCGGGTCTAATAGAATATAATAAAGCCATCAATCAAATATTGTTGGGGCGTCGCCAAGTGGTAAGGCACCGGTTTTTGGTACCGGCATCCGTAGGTTCGAATCCTCCCGCCCCAGTATCTTAGTCCATAGAAAGAGAACAAGTTTCTTTTATTACAAAAAACCCCACTGTTAGCGGGGTTTTTTGTTGCGATTTCGATAAAGAGAATTGAGTTGGGAGAATTTGTGGCTGATTTTATGGAGAATTTAAGCAAAATTCTCTGTCTGCGTTTTTCGTGGTGACTTTTCAAATTGCAATAGCCTTCTTTGTTCCTCCCAATCTAAAGTTCTGATTTTGAATAATTTTCCAACTGTCAAATCCCTTGGCTGGGTTCCGTTTATATCATGCCCCGATGTCCAGTCAGAATTTTTTTAAGTTACTATCCTATGCA
>JBAWVS010000029.1 GCA_037147175.1 bacterium | reverse complement strand
AAGAATTAAGTTAAAAAAACTTTATCCTAATAAATTAAATTAACAATGCACTAGCTTGTTAAAAGCATGAGGCGATTTTTATTTTAACAAGACAGCTTCTAAATCAATTCTTCTAGAGGTTTGTATGCAAGATTAAGTGAAGTTGCAACACCTTCATATGTTAAATGACCTTTAAAGGTGTTTACTCCCTTTGCAAGAGCTTTATTCTCTTTTACAGCATTCATTCCTTTGTTAGCAAGCTTAATCGTATAAGGCAAAGTCGCATTTGTCAGTGCAATCGTTGAAGTTCTCGGAACAGCACCGGGCATATTTGCCACGGAATAATGAATTACACCGTATTTTACAAAAGTAGGATTTTCGTGAGTCGTAACCCTGTCTATTGTTTCAATACAACCGCCCTGATCTATTGCCACATCAAGTATTACAGAACCCGGTTTCATTTTTTGAACCATATCTTCTGTAACAAGTTTAGGAGCTTTTGCACCGGGGATAAGAACCGCACCTATAACAACATCCGCTTTTTTCACCTGTTCGCGTATTGTATATGAATTAGAAAAAATAGTGGTAAGGCTCTCCGCGTAAATATCATTCAAATAGCGCATTCTGTCTAGATTAACATCAAGCAAAGTAACATTTGCTCTCAATCCCATGGCCATTTTAGCTGCATTAGCTCCTACGATTCCGCCGCCTATAATTACAACATTAGCCGGAGGTGTTCCAGGGACTCCACCCATAAGAACTCCCATTCCTCCATAATATTTTTCAAGCAGTCTTGAAGCTATTTGGACGGACATACGTCCTGCAACTTCGCTCATAGGTGTTAATAGAGGAAGAGAATTGTCATCCAGCTGGACTGTTTCATAAGCAATACCTGTTACTTTTTTTTCTAAAAGCGCCTGTACAAGGCGTGCTTCTGCGGCAAGGTGAAGATAAGTAAATAAAATCTGTCCTTCCCTCAAAAGATTATATTCTTCAGGAAGCGGCTCTTTGACTTTTAGTATCATATCTGCTTTTTCAAATATTTCTTGAGGTGTTTCAAGAATTTCTGCACCAGCTTTTACAAAATCTTCGTTTAGAAAACCACTGCCGAGTCCGGCATGTTTTTCGATCAAAACTGTATGACCCGCTTTTTTAAGCGTTTCCACTCCTGCAGGTGTGATAGCAACCCTTTCTTCTTGAGCCTTAATTTCCTTTGGAATACCAATAATCATTTTTTTGTCCTTCTTATTTCTAAACTAATCAAGATCTTCAATAAAATTAATTATACATTTAATAAGTTTTATTCTGAATTACAGAACGCATTAAAATTTATATATCGTAAAAAATAATTCCTATTAGTTTTTTTTTAAACTAAACTTATTTATCTGGGAAGTAGTTTTAAAATTTTAAGCTGAAAGGGATTATAAAATGTGTTCAAAACCTGTTTTAGAGTGGTTTGCAAGGTATAGAATTTTTATTTCAAAGATTTTTGGAGTTTCTCTTATAATTATATTTTTATTTTCGGAAAATATATGGGCGCAGAAACCTTATGCAGGCTGGTTAGCACTGACTTTGCAATCATTAGGGCTTATATTTGTTACTATTTGTGTTTTAGGAAGATTATGGTCTGCTGTTTACCTTTGCGGAAATAAAACATTCACTCTTGTAACCAAAGGGCCTTACTCGGTAGTTAGAAATCCCCTTTATTTCTTCAGTTTTCTTGGCGTAATAGGCATAGCTCTCACGGCAGGAAGTTTTACAGGGCTACTATTAATAATTTTTATGTTTATGTTTAATTATTTACCAACTATTCTGGATGAAGAAAAAACGCTTGAAAGATTCCATACAGATAATCTAGCGGAATATATGGCAAAAGTTCCAAGACTAATACCGAATTTTTCACTTTTAGACGAGCCCGAAGTTTATGAAATCAAACCGCATGCTTTTCGTAAAACATTCTTTGATGTAGCGTGGTTCTTCTGGGTTTATTTAATTCTGGAAATTATACAGGGACTGCACTCTTTTAATGTTTTACCCGTATTTTTCAAGATTATTTAATATAATTTATTTATAAACGAAAAAAGCTGCATTGCAGCTTTTTTTATTGAAAGATTTTCTATATAACTCGAATTGCTAAAACGCCAAAATTGTCATTGCGAGCAAAGCGAAGCAATCTATAAAAAATAAAATGGATTGCTTCGTCGAGTCTAAAGCCTCTTCTCGCAGTGACGCGTAAATTTAATTAGCAATTCGAGTTATTTAATTTGAAAAGGACATTTTGAGCAGTAAGATTTGGGATGTCTAATAATATTATCCTCTATATCATACATTACCGATACCCTGCAAATAAGTTCGGAATTGCATACCGGACAAGAATGCCCTTTAAGTCCTTCATTAAGTATGCGTAATTTTAATTCATCGATTTTGTCTGAAAGTTCAAAATCAGCAGCACTCGATTTGGGTTGTTTTTCGAGTATTTTTATTCGACTTGCACTAAGTTTTAATGCTGACGCTAGTTTTTGTCTTGCAGTTGTTGATAAAAACAATTCCCGTCCTGATTCTATGTCATCAATCAAGGAAATGTCTATATTTGCTTTAATCGCAAGACCTTTTTGAGAATAACCCATATTTTCTCTTGTAGATGAAATAAACTGGGCTAAGGTTTCATTTTTTTTCATAGTATTACCCTGAATCTATATGGCAATAGGCACTTTTGTACGTACTCGATTTTGAGTTTAAAAGTTAAATTTTTTCATGCCGTTTTTTTGATGATAAACTAATTCTACATTAAAATAAAATGATTTTGTTAGAAGGATAAAAAATTTGAGTACAAAAATAAAATTTTTACCCACAGCCATTGGAAGTTTGCCTCATGATAACCCTGAAAAAGCAGTTGAACTGGTGTTTAAATATTTTCCTGATATACCTGTTATAGGTCAGCTTGCAAATGTAAGCCAGAAAGAAGATATGCTTTCTCAGTACAACGAGAATATTCCGGGAATTTCATTTGATGAAGCAGATAACCGTTGGTATATGGATCAGGAATCGGAAACTTTTTTTGAAGAACTCGAAGAATTTTTTCTTGATTATGAAAGCATTGTAAACGATAAAAACTTTGATGCATTAGAAAAATATGCTATTTCGGAAAACCATTGCTCAACATTGCCAATTTTTATTAAAAAATTAAAAGAAGCAAAACCTGCTTTTGTTAAAGGACAGATAATAGGACCGTTTACATTTGGAACTTCGCTTGTAGATAGAGATAAAAAATGTATTTTTTATGATGAAACACTTAAAGAGATTGCGTTAAAAGGACTTACTCTAAAAGCTCTCTGGTTAATAAAAAAATTCAAAGAAACTTCTCCTGACAGCAAGCCTATTATTTTTATGGATGAACCGACAATATCCCAGTATGGAACTTCAGCTTTTATTACCGTTAAAAAAGAAGATGTTATTGCAAGTATTAAAGAAATTTCATCTGTATTGCAAGAAAATGGCGCACTTGTCGGTATTCATTGCTGTGGAAAAAGCGACTGGTCTTTGATTACAGAAAGCGGAGTTGATATACTTAACTTTGACGGGTTTTATTTCGGAGAAAGCCTGAGTCTTTTCAGTCAAGAAATAGAAAAATTTCTTAAAAAAGGCGGAAAAATAGCATGGGGAATAGTTCCTACGCTGGATGTGGATTCACTTGAAACTTCAAACATAGATAAACTGGCGAAAAAATTTGAAGAAGCAAAAACTTTTCTTGTTAATAAAGGCATTGATGAAAAACTGATCAACGAAAACGCACTTATAACACCTTCTTGCGGGGCGGGAAGTCTTACAGTTGAACAGGCAGAAAGAGCAATGAGACTGACTTCAGAACTGGCAGAATTTTTAAGAACTACGCGGGATTAAGGATAAACATAAAACATGACAGTAACTATTGCAGTAACAGGTAAAAGCGGCAGCGGAAAAACAGCATTTACACATTCACTTTTTACAGCTTTGCGTAATGAATACCACGAAAAATCAGTATTACTTGTAGATAATACCCTTGGATGCGATCTTGCAAGTATTTTTGGTCTGGAAGTAAATAACACAATTCATTCTATAAGGACAGGGCAGTACGTTTATTCTTCTCCTATTCACGAAGGAATCAAAAAAAGTGAACTCATAGAATGGATGCTGCATGAAATCATAATAAATCTTTCAGGAGATGCAGACTTGCTTGTTTCAGGTCCTGTTTTTACTGAAGAATGTACATGCGTTATAGCTCGATACATAAAAGACGCAATGAAGAAGCTTATTAAAAGCTATGATATTGTAATTATCGACTGTGAATATGACTTGAGTTACGTAAACCAGCTTGTAAATTATTATCCTGATGTAACCATTGTATTAGCCGAACCGACGGTTACTTCTGTTCATTCAGCGATAAAAATAAGAGAATCATCCATGAAATATGCTTCTCCCGGTCAAATAGGCGTTGTCTTGAACAAAGTAAAAGATTCTCGCATTCCTGAAGATATTAAGGCAATTATGATGGAATATGACTTTGATATCCTCGGTGTTTTGCCTTATGCGGAAGAACTGGAAACTGAAGATATAACACACAGTTCTGACTCACTCGGACATTCGGCGCAGGAGTTGATTTTTAGGCTAAATTTGCCCTTCTGGGGTAATTAAAAAAGAGGAATATTTATGGCAATTTTAATTAAAGGCAAGGATTTATCCGCAAAGATTGTTGAAAAAATAAGACAAGAAGTTTTAAGTTATGAGAAAAAACCTACTCTTGTTGTTATAATTGTCGGTAATAACCCTGCAAGTCAGGTCTATGTTTCTAAAAAAAAGCATACGGCAGAGTTGGCAGGTTTTAATTCAAGAGTTATCGAGTTAGAAGAATCAATAAGTCAGGAAGACCTCGAAAAACAAATTGAAATTCTCAATCAGGACAAAAATGTTAACGGAATTTTAGTGCAGCTTCCATTGCCAAAACATATTAATACTTATCATATTATTGAAAAGATACTCCCTGAAAAAGATGTGGATGGTTTTCATCCTGTAAATATCGGCAAGCTTGCAATAGGCTTAAACCCTTATGCTGTTTCCTGTACCCCTTTCGGGATAATAAAACTTCTTGAAAAATATAATATTGAAATAGAAGGAAAACACGCAGTTATAATCGGACGGTCAAATATTGTCGGCAAACCCCTTTCTTATTTGCTTTTGAATAAAAGTGCAACTGTAACTGTATGTCACAGCAAAACAAAAAACCTTCCCGAAATTTCTTCGCAGGCGGATATACTTATTGCAGCGGTGGGAATTCCAAAATTTGTTAAAGCTGATTGGGTAAAAGAAGGAGCGGCAGTCATAGATGTGGGAATTAACAGAACCGAAGAAGGAAAATTAGTCGGAGATGTCGATTTTGAAGAAGTCGAAAAAAAAGCCGGCTATATCACGCCTGTTCCCGGAGGAGTCGGTCCTATGACTATAGCCATGCTTCTTTCTAATACTTTAGAGCTGTTTAAATTGCAGTAGTTTTAAAAAATTAATATTTAGTCTCATGTGGTGAAAATTCACTTAAAACTACTGAATATAAATGTTGGTACAGCCTATATATTTTTTTAATAAAACTTTACAAAAAACTTTCATTGTCTTAGATATGATAGACAGAATAACATGTTAGCCTGTCAGGCTTTCTCAATATGACCATGTAATTTAAATAAGGAAAAATCAAATGAAATTAATCGGCGAAAATATACATATAATCTCTAAAAAAACCAGAGAAGCAATAGAAAATAGGGATACTGCCTATATTTTGGATATGGCAAAAAGACAGGCATCGGCAGGAGTCGATTGGATAGACTTAAATATCGGTCCTGCGCGAAAAGGCTGGGCTGGAACAATGGAATGGCTTGCATCTTCTATTCTTAAAGAAATTCCTGACGTAAAATTATCTTTTGATTCGACAAATTCCGCTGAGCTTGAAGCAGGGCTTAAACTGGTTTCTAATCCGCAGGATTGTATTATAAACAGTGCAAGCGGTGATCCGGACAGACTGGAGAACATGACAAAACTTGCCGCTGAATATGGAAGTAACCTTATTGCGCTGACTTTGAGCAATGAAACAGGCATTCCTAAAGACCCTGACGGAAGGCTGGAAATAGCTTCAGTTATTCTTGATAAAACAGCGGAGCTGGGAATTGATAACACAAAAATTTTACTGGATCCGCTTGTTTTACCTGTTAATGTCGACCAATCTCAAGTAATGGCCGCGCTTGATTCCATAAGAGTTTTTAAAGAATCATTTGATCCTCAAGTAATGACGACTATAGGACTTTCCAATGTGTCAAACGGTAGCCCGAAAGAAATGCGCCCGTTAATTAACAGGATTTTTGCAGTTATGGCAATGGGCTGTGATCTTGATTCCGCCATTGTTGATGCTTTTGATGTTGAACTAATAAGAGTTGTCAGAATGGTTTCCGCTCAAAGTCCACAAAAAGAATCCGATAATCTTTTAATCAATCTTCATAACTTGATGCAGGAATTTGGCGAGCTTGAAGATATTTCTTACAACAAAAATAATCCTGAAGAAGTTGCTATTTATAAAACAGCAGAAATTTTATTCAACAAAAATATTTATGCGCATAATTATCTGGAGTGTTAATTACAGGAGTTAATGATTGTCAGGATCTCATATAATCAATCTGTCATTGCGATTAAGCTTGAAGAATTGACGCGGCAATCTATTTAACTGGAAATATCCAGATAGTCGAAATCTACATGAATCTTGGTATTGTCATTTTGAGTGCTTTAGCCCGAAGAATCTGTCCAAAAAAGTATTTAAGCTTAAAACCAAAAAGGGACAGATGTTTCGCTTTGCTCAACATGACAATAAGAAAATTAATTGGCAATAAGTTAAGTATAAGTCTTTTTTCTTAATGAAAAAGAAAAAAGGCGACACCCAGATTTGAACTGGGGATGAGAGTTTTGCAGACTCCTGCCTTACCACTTGGCCATGTCGCCTTATTGTTCTTTTTTATTTTAATATAAGCCATCAAAGATATTAGTCAATATCAACCTGTACTATTTTTGACCCGTTACCACTAGTAGATGCCAGCCGAATTGTGTTTTTATAGGCTCTGAAACTACTCCTACAGGAAGGCTAAAAGCTGCTGTATCAAATTCGGGAACCATTTGTCCTCTTCCAAAATATCCAAGGTCTCCGCCCTGTTTTCCTGAAGGACATAATGATACTTCTCTGGCCGCTTCGGAAAAATCTTTTCCTGCTAAAATTTCTTCTCTGATTTTATCAGCTTCTTCTTTTGTTTTTACAAGCAAGTGACTTGCTCTTACTTGTGTAAATTCTTTATTCATTTGTACCTCTTTATTTCTGGATTCTTTTGCATAAACTTTGAAGTTATTACTATAACAAAAAATACTTATAATTAAAATAAGTGTAAATATCCATAATTTTTTCATTTATGTTTCCTCATTACGTTTTTAATAATTATTCATAATTGTTAAGAATTAATAAAGATTGTATCATAATACAAAATGATTTATTTATCAAAATTTCCTGATTTTATTGTATTTTAATTGATTTTACATAATTTTTTTTTATTACTGATTAACAATAATTATTAATAATCTTGATTCTGTGCTATTTCTACTTTATTATGTTTTTAAATATTTTATTTATAAGAAGAAGAGAGATTTAATAATTATCCTGCTGGGGAAATAAAGAGGTAAGGGATATAATGAGAAACAACACATTACGTAGGTCTAACGTGTCAAAAGAAAGGGCTATGGCATTGGACGAACTTTTACCAAAGAAATCAACAAACTATGATTCTTCACCGGGTGTTTATGTAAGATCAGAACACGACCGAGAGCTGGATGTTTTATGGCAAGGCTTCAAAGTAAATCATCGGGAAGACAGATCTCCCGGGTTTTATTTAGGTGCAGGTTTTATTACAGGAGCTATTTGCACAATATTAGTGGTTTTAGTTATTAATATAGGTGTTCCTTCAAAAGATAATCTTTCTGATTTAAATCTCTGGAAAAAAGCTAATATAAAACCAACTGTTAATGTTGTGCCTTCAACTCAGGCAGGAACAGTTATTTCTGATAAAACAACAGAATATAAAGTTAAAAGTGGCGATACACTTGGCGCGATTGCTTATAAATTTTACGGAACAGATAGTCCCGATAAAATTAAAAAAATTCAAATATTAAATAAAATGAAAACTCCTGATGATCTTCAAATTGATCAGAATTTAGTTATTCCGATGGAAGATTAATAAAAGACGGAAAATAAAAAAAGTTAAATAAAATTAACATAAATAAAGGCTGTTATCCTTATCAGCCTTTATTTTTTTGTTTAATCAACAAATAAATGAATTTTAAAAAAAAATTGAAAGAATATTATATTAAATACAGAACAAAAAATTTGTTCATCATGTTGTGAGTAAAGACAACTTATGCGATTCAGCAATTTGTTACAAATTATAAGGTTGTAAGTCAATATAATAAGTCAAGAAGGTGGTTAGATTTGGGGAAATCCAAGCAGAGGATAATTGCAAGAGCAAAAAATGATAAAACTCAACTAAACTTTACACGTCAAAATGCTCTGGCAATGGTAATAGAAGATTTGGCAAACGACCCTGCAAGTATTTCAGCTAAAAACATGATAACTTTATTCGGACTTAAAGCAGAAGAACTTTCTGAAGCAGGTCTTTCTTATGAAGTTCTCAGATCTCTGGATTGTTTAATAGGTAATTTTTGCTCTTATAATTATAAGAACCTTTTTGAATAAATTTCAATATGACTTGTTTTTTAGGATACATGTCAATATCAAAAAATCTATGATAATAAAGCAGTTGCAAGAGCTTCTGCCATTTGTTGCCATTTAGCATAAGCATTAGGGAATGCTGATTTTTGTACATTTTGAGCAGCACCCGATACAGATTTACTCATATAATCTGTTTGATATAATTTTTCTGCGAATTTGTGTGTCGCATATACAGGATCTTTACATTGTTCTTTAGAACCCCATCCGCAGGAAGGGCGTTGCTGAAAAAGACCAACTGAATCTCTGTCGCCATAACCGATATTTTTTAAGCCTGATTCTTGCATTGCAGTTGCTAAAGCAATAACAACAGCTTTATGAATTTCTTCAGGAGATTTATTTCCTTTTTTACCTTCATCAACTATTGTAGCCGCAATTATCTCAGCGTTGCCGACTTGTGCCTGACTTAATTTAACTCCTCCAAAATTTCCTGCTTGAAGACTTTTAACTTTTCCTGCCGTAATATTTTTTATCATTTCAGGAGTCATCTCAGATACAGAAGTGTAAATGCCTCTGGAATTCAAGTCCTTGATCTGTTCAGGAGAATAGTTTCTTTGTGTAAGAAGTTGACCAACAAGCATTCTCAAGTCATTTCCTACAAGATCAAACGAGTCTAAATCAGGAGGATTTAATAAATTATTATCATTACCTGTTTGATTGAGTTCTTGTGCTTTAGTTGCACTTAGCTCATTTATTGTTTGGTTATAAGTGTCTAACAGTTCGGTTTTTTGTTTACCGTCTTTAAGTGCAAAAATACTTTCTCCGTCTGTTAAACCATCAATTCTCTTATCGGCATTTTTTCCGCCAATATAATCTAAAGTTAAGAGTTCTTTTATAAATTCACTTTTTGCATTCGGATCTTTGCTCATCAATGCATTTTTATAGTCAGAATTGACTGATTGATTGCTGAAGATATTGCCTATTTTTTTATCAGAAGTTAAATCTGTTTTAACTATTGAGTTAAATAAGTCATTAAATTTTTGATTTTGCGGATTTCCTTGAATTGATGATGCCATTTCCTCTCTCCTCTTCTATTTATTATTTTGTAAATTAAAACCTAATAATTTGGTCCAAAAATAAGTGCTTTTTGTACACGATTGTATTTATAATCGTCTTGCAATGCTTTATTAAGTTCTTGTGGTGATAATTTCGCATATTTTGAGTTATTTTTGTTGCTGTTATAAAAGTTTTGATAATCATTATTATCGTTACTATTTCCTGATATTCCGGAACCTGATGTTGAATTTGTGAGATATGCGGGTGGAGTAAATCCTGTATCTTGTACTGCTTTAAAGGCCAGTGCTGTTGCTACGTTAGATTCGTGCGAAAAATCTTTAGCATTCCAAAATGGAGAATTAGGAGGTATAAAACTCGGAGCACCTTCTGATTGCATTTTCTCCGATTGCATTTGTGATACGTTTTGCAGGTAATCAGCTTTTGTTAACTCTCCTTGATTTCCAAAACGGCTGCTGTAATTTTGTAAAAATTCGGCTAAGTTTGCTACTTTTTCTTGAGCGCTGTTTGTATAGTTGCTTATATTATTGCCGGAATTTGAATTTCCTATTTTGTTCATAGCCGCAAGGTGTTCTATTGCGACCGATCTTAAGCTGGAAGGTAATCCTGCAGATTGTAAAGCAGCAGTCACTATCTGGTTATCCATATTGCCTAATTGGGCTTGGCCTATAGGACGATCAGCATTACTAGACTTAAAGGAATCTCCTGCTTGATTATATCCTTGCATTCCGGGGATTCCTGCAAA
Source organism: bacterium (assembly GCA_037147175.1). Lineage (NCBI taxonomy): Bacteria > bacterium. The sequence goes on along the minus strand of JBAWVS010000029.1, from coordinate 17,517 downwards.
TATATTGTTGGAATTTTCAAAGCCGGGGTTTTTAAGACTTTCCCCAATCATTGAAGCTGATTTGCAAATTAGTTTGTAATAAGGATTTCCATCTAAACCCAGACCATCAAGATTTCCCATATCCTTTTTCCCCTTAATTTTAAATAATTAAAATATTATTACCTCTCCTATATTTATAAAAACAAATAGTTGTCAAAAATTGCTAAAAAAATAAATTTATTTTCTGCTTATTTTTGGTGGTAAACTTTAGGATGAATTTGTAGATATTTAATAAAATATAAAGGGTAAAATGAAAAATTCTTTGGATTATATAAATTCTAAAATCGCAGTTCTTGATAAAAAGCCAGGCATAGGTCTTATATTAGGCTCAGGACTCGGAGAAATCGCAGATGAAATAAAAGGGATAAGTATTCCTTATTCTGAAATACCCGGATTTAAATCCTCTAGCGTACATGGACATGAAGGAAAACTTGTAATCGGAAAATTAGGATCAAAACAAGTTGTCGCAATGCAAGGAAGACTCCATTACTATGAAGGAAATACTATTGAGGAAGTTGTTTATCCAGTAAAAGTTATGAAACTTCTCGGAATAGAAAAATTAATTATTACAAACGCTGCAGGCGCTGTAAATAAAAATTTTGCACCCGGAAATTTAATGATAATAGAAGATCATCTTAATTTACTGGGAAATAATCCGCTTATCGGCAAAAATAATGACGAATTGGGTCCAAGATTTCTTGATATGAGTTATGCATACGATAAATTTTTTATAAATCTGGCTGAAAAAATTGCAAGCGAGTTAAATATAAAAATCAAAAAAGGTGTTTATGCGGCCATGACGGGACCAACTTATGAAACCCCTGCGGAAATAAGAATGTTAAGGCTTTTAGGAGCTGATGCGGTTGGAATGTCTACAGTCCCAGAAGTTATATCCGCAAACCACATGGGGATTAGAATTCTGGGGATTTCCTGTTTAACAAATATGGCAGCAGGAATTTTAGACAGGCCTTTAAATCATCAAGAAGTTATTGAAACGGCAAATAAAGTAAAAACAGATTTCAAATCACTGGTAAAAGCTATTATAGAAAGAATGTAGAAGTATTTGTTAAAACACTTCTACATTCTTATTAACAAATTTTTATATTTTTAATATTTAGATGAAAAGAAATCTTTAAGATTATTTTTATATTCTTCGCATTTAGATTTAATAGTAATTTTATGTCTCCATTTTTCTGAATTTGCTTTTGTTATTATTTCAGCAAGTTTTTCCAGGCTGTCTCCTTGTTTCTTTTCGATTTCAGCTTTGATTTTTTCTTTTAAAAGTTCCATCCATGCTTCATCGGCAACTTTCATGAATTTTTCTTCGCAATGACAATGTTCTTCATGATGTTCTTGACGGGGTTTATCTCCGCATTGACAATGTTCTCCACATTTGCAATGTTGTTCTGACATTTTTAACTTTCCTTTCAATACTTATATTACGACTGTCGGAAACTTCTAAGTTACACTTAAATTTAAATAAAATAAATACGCCTACTCTCTAATTTTTTATTTTTAAGTTTTTGACAGACTGAAAATAAGAGAAAGTGACAGTTATTTATTAAGTAAATTTTATCAAACACTATATTTGTTTTTTAAAAATAATGGTTGTTTAAAAAATGTTTTAAAAGTATAATCAACAAATAAACTGGTATTATTTAAGTTTTTTTATTTTTTTCATATTTTTTATTTTATAAGAGTAAATTAATATAAATATTTGTTCGAATATAAGCGTAAAGTATATTGTAAAGAAATGTAAAATATATAAAACCGAAAATATAGAAGTTTAGTTTTTGTTTGTGCAGGGAAAACAATTATTAAGGAGAAAAAGAGAGGGAACAATTCTGTAAATTTTTTATAAATATTAAATTTAATTATTTTTTCTTCATATAATAGCTGACAAAAAATTTATTGATAGTTGTAGATGACTTAATAAGTTAGAGGTTTAATTATGCCAAAAATTCTTGTAATTGATGATTCGCCATTTATATTCAAAGCTGTAAAAAGAGCTCTTGAACCAAATGGATTTGAAGTTGTAGACAATGCCTCCAATGGTCAAATAGGCATTGAAATGTATGAGAAATACAATCCTGATGTTATAACACTTGATGTAACTATGCCTGTTATGGATGGTATTGAAACAGCAAAAGCACTGTTTGAAAAAAATAAGAACATAAAGATAGTAATGTTAAGCGCAATGGGCGATGATCTTTTATTAAATCAAGCCAAAGAAATAGGAATAAAATATTTTGTAACCAAACCTTTTAAGCCTGAAGAGCTTCTCACTGCTGTAAACAGCTTGTTAGGAGCTTAATAATGTCGATTGAAAAACAAAAATTTGATAAATTTGTTGCTTTTATAAAAAAAGCTTTTGAAGAAGTAACTACAGAGCTTGTTGAGTCGGAATACAAACCTGATGAGTCCCCTGAGTTAAAAAGTAATAATAAAGTTGTAATAATAATAGGCACTTGTGGAAAAAGCAAAGGAAGAATCCTTCTTGAAAGCACTTTTGAAACAACCACTAATTTTGCTCTGGCAATGAATTTTGGAGAGCCTTTTGATGATGCTAAAGATATATATTTATATGTCGCTGAATTTGCAAATATTTTCTGTGGAAGAGCAACAACTTATGCAAATAATGAGTATAAAGAAAGAGAATTCTGGCTTGCGCCGCCTGCTATTTTTTCAGGGGAAGACCTTGAAATCACATCTCCTCTAATGCAATCAGAAGTTGTTTGTTATGGAGGAAAACAAGGTATATTTTCTCTTGATATTGGATTTGAGGAATAAATTATGTCTGAAAAAATTACAAGTTTAAAAGAATATGTAACTGCTGCATGCACAGAAATTTTGCCTATGTTCGGACTTGAACATAAATTTATGTGTGAATTGCCTGAAAAATCTCTTAATTCCTGTGAAGAAATAAATATATTGATTGGTTTAACACACGGAATAACCGGCAGTATGGTTGTCGGCCTGACAAAAGATTCTGCTTTGAAAATTGTATCAGGGATGATGGGGGGAGCGGAAGTACCGGAGCTTGATATGATGGCAAAGAGCGCTCTTTCAGAGTTTATGAATATTTTGGGCGGAAGTACCGTAGGAAAAATAGCTGCCGAAATAAATGAACTTGTTGATATTTCAACACCAACAATCGTAACAGGTAAAAAAATGTTTTTAATGATAAGTAGAGCCCCTTCAAAAAAACTTTTTTTTAAACTTGGAGAAACAAAATTCAATATAGCATACTGTATTGAGTAAAAAATATTTATTCCAATAACAAAAAAGGATTAAAAATGAATAATAATCGCAAAATACTTGTAATCGACGACTCACAAACAATGTATAAGATTATTGCAAAGAACTTAGAGGCTAATGGCATCATTGATGCTGATTATGCACCTGATGGATTGTCTGGAGTCAAGATAGCACGTATTAAAGATTATGATTTGATAACTATGGATATTGATATGCCGGGGATAGACGGATTTGAGGCGGCTAAAGAAATATTGAAAGAAAACTCCGGCCAAAAGATTCTGTTTATAAGTGCAAGATTTAATGAAGACAATATTATTAAAGCTAAAGAAATTGGAATTAATTATTTTTTGCCTAAGCCATTTAGTTTTGAATTATTTACAACAACAATTTTTGAGGCTTTAGGCAGTTAAAAAATAGAGATTTATATATTATTTATAAAAAACCTGATCGTATATTAATTTAAAAGCAAGGAACAATATAATTTTGAGTAATGATGAAATAAAAGTTGATGAATTGATAAAACGAATTCTTAATGAAGAAGAATTCGTAAAAAGTCAGGTTGTTAATTATAGCGAATATTTGCCTGAATTTATTTCAAAAGCACTTGAAGATATAGAAATTATTGAAACTAATGCTCTTATACTGGAAAAAGACCTCGAGTCTATTGAGGCTATAAATAGTTTGTTCAGATCTTTTCATAATATTAAAGGGTCATCAGCCTTTGTAGGTCAAGATACTATCCAAAGAATTGCTCATAAAACCGAAACATTAATGGATGGCTGCCGAAAAGGAATTACAAAGCCTGATAAAAAAATGATTGATTTAATCTTAAAGTCAACTGATTATATAAATCAAATATGCTCAGAATTAAGCCTAAATGATAACGAAGCATTTTTAGATCAAATTTTTACGCATATAATCAACCTTGAAGAACAGGAAAATAATAATCTGGATCAAATAATTGAAGGTTCTATCCCTGTTAAATTCGAAGACAATACGGAATTTTTAAAGGATTTTGTTATTGAAGCTAAAGAGCATCTTGATTTATTAGAGTCAAATGTTATTGAATTAGAAAAAAATCTTGATGATATAGATCTTATGCACTCAATTTTTAGAGATCTTCATTCGATTAAAGGGTTAGCAGGTTTTGCCGGACAAACTTATATCCAGAGAATTACTCATCAAACCGAAACTCTTATAGACGGAGGAAGAAAAGGGAAATTAAAAATAACCCTATCTATTATAAATTTTGTTTTAACAACTATTGATTATATTAAGAAAATTTGTGAAAACCTGTCTATTGTAAAGGATTCTGAATTTCTTAAAGAAGTTGATTTTCATCTCAACCAAATGGAAAATGAAGAGAAAATTGCAGAGGAACAAGTAATTGCAGAAGAAGAAGCAGTTGATGATGAATTTTTGCAGGATTTTATACTCGAAGCAAAAGAACATATCGAAAATATTGAATCACAGGTTATTTATCTTGAAAAAGAACCTTCAAATGAAGAAATAATTCATTCAATGTTTAGATCTTTTCATACTATCAAAGGTTTAGCAGGTTTTGTAAATCAAAATCTTATACAGAAAATAGCACACCAAACTGAAACAATTATGGACAGTTGCAAAAAGGGGAAAGTCGCTGTCGATAAAGCATTAATAGATTTAATATTGGCTTCTTCCGATTATATAAACAAAATCTGCTCAGAGAATAATCTTGTAAAAGATAGAGATTTTATTGCCGAAGTTAATTCTCATTTGCAAGTGCTTGATTATTATGAACTTACAAGCATAGAAGCAACAAATAACAGCAACAAAAAAATAGGCGAAATTCTTGTTGAACAAAGAGTTATTGAGCAACAAGAAGTTCAGATAATTCTTGAAAAACAAAAAGAAAATTATCCTGATTTAAAATTCGGACAGGTTGTGGTTAAAGAAGAAAAAGCCAACCCTTCTGAAATTATAAAAGCTTTAAAAACTCAACAAACCAAACATAATATATCCGAAGAATACATGAGAGTTTCGACAAGCAAAGTAGACAGTCTTGTTGATATGGTTGGAGAACTGATAATCGCTCAATCATTGATAGAACAATATACTTTAAGCAATCATGGCGGAGATAGTTTCTTTAATATAAATCTTGGTCGTATGACAAGAATAACTAAAGACCTTCAAAATCTTTCAATGTTTTTAAGAATGGTGTCTTTAAAATCAACATTCCAAAAAATAACAAGAATAGCAAGAGATACCATTAATGAACTTGGCAAAAATATTGATTTTACAACATCAGGAGATGAAACGGAAATAGACAGAATAGTAACCGAAAAACTTCTGGATCCGCTTGTACATCTTGTTAAAAATTCTATTGCTCACGGAATTGAAACACCGGAAGAACGTTTTAATTCGGGAAAATCGGAAAAAGGGAATGTTCGGGTTAGTGCTTATAACAAAAGAGGAAGTATTTATATTGAAATTTCTGATGACGGCAAAGGAATAGATATAGAAAAAGTTTATAAAAAAGCAGTTGAAAAGGGACTTGTCGACATAAATAAACAATATACCGAAAAAGAAATTCAGGAATTTATATTACTTCCGGGATTTTCTACGCTGGATGTCGCTAATAATATTTCAGGCCGCGGGGTTGGTATGGATGTGGTAAAGACAGAAATGTCAAAAATAGGAGGAAAAATTGAAATAAATAGTATAAAAGGACAGGGATGCACTTTTGTACTTAAAATCCCTGTAAATCATGCTGTACTAAACGGAACTATAGTAGATATAGAAGGTTCAAACTACATAATTCCCACTATAAACGTGAAACAAATACTTCAGCCCAAAGAAGAACAATGGGTTTCTGTGCAGGGAACCAGATCAATGATTAAAGTGAGAGAAGATATTATTCCTTTAATTTCTATTTCGGAGCTTTTCAGGACGAACAAAGAGATTGAAGAACCAAAGTTGTTAGTAATCATAGAACTTGATCACAAATATAAAGCATTACCGGTAAGAAATGTTATCGGAAGACAGGAAATAGTCGTAAAACCTGCCGGGGATCAGTTTTCAAAATTAAAATATGTATCAGGAATGTCAATTCTGGGTGATGGTAAAGTTTCATTAATTCTTGATATAGAACACTTATATGTAACGGAAGGAGCAAATTAATGGAAGTACAAGACGGAAAACATTTAACGTTTTCGCTTGGCAATGAGGATTACGGAATTCCAATCCTAAAAGTAAAAGAAATTATAGGATTAATGGATATAACTCATGTGCCGCAAACTCCTGAGTTTATCAAAGGCGTAATTAATCTGCGCGGAAAAATTATTCCTATTATGGATCTCAGGTTAAAATTCAAAATGAATGAAAAAGATTATAACGAAAGAACATGTATTATTGTTGTCGAAGTTCTTATAAATGAAGCTAAAAGACTTATGGGTATTGTAGTAGATATGGTCTCAGAAGTTGTAAATATTCAGTCTTCAGAAATTGAACTTCCTCCTCAATACGGAACTAAAGTTGAAACAGGCTTTTTAACCGGCTTAGGTAAGGTTAAAGGCAAAGTTGTGATGCTTTTGAATATCGAAACAATAATTAACTGCGATGAAATGATTAATTTATTAAATAGTGATACGAAAGGAAGTCTGGCAAATGTTTAAAAATATGAAGTTGGGTTTTAAGATATCAGCAGGTTTTGCTGCAATTTTACTTATTGCAATTATACTGGGCGGTTTTTGTGTATTATCAATGAAAAACGCTCAAACACAGTCAAATCTGCTTGCAAAGCAGCTTGTCCCGTCTGTTGCGGTTGCTAATAATGTTGAAAGAACATCGTTGGCGATAATGATGTCAATAAAAAGTTATGGTTTTACAGAAGACAGAAGTTATCTTGAAACAGGTAAAAAAGATTTAGAAAAATTGAATTCTTATTTAAAAGACGCGACAGCTCTTGGAGACAAATATCCTTTATTGAGTGAATTAAAAGCAAACGCTCTTAAAGCCCAAGAAAAAGTTGATGAATACACCGGACTGGTAAACCAAACCGAAACCCTTATAGCCGGATTAAATGATGAGAGAAAAAATCTTAATGATAATGCTAAATTATATATGGATAACTGTAACCAATTTTTGAATGGTCAGGAAACTTCTTTAAAAAGTGAAATAGCCTCCGGAGTTAAAGGTGCAAAATTATCAGAACGCTACAAGAAAATACAAATTGTAAACAATATTATTGATATTGGAAATAACACAAGAATTGCTGTCTGGAAATCTCAAGCATTGAGAGAGCCTAAAGTTATTCAAGAGGCTCAAGGCAATTTTGCTAAAATGGATGCAATGTTTGCTGATTTAAGGACTATTACTCATCAGGCTGCTAATATTGAACAAATTGACAAAACAAAAGAAGCTGCAAACTCTTATAAATTAGCAATGACAACTTTCCTTGATAAATGGATTCAACTTCAAGAAATTGGTCAAAAACGTGGAGAAGTAGCCGACCAAGTATTAAAAGCTGCACAGGATACTGCTGAATCCGGGATGAAAAACACACAAGGATCTGCATCTGGTTCTGCACTTGCACTCGCAGCTTCATCAGGATTAATGATTGTAGGACTTATGGCAGCAGTAGGGTTTGGTTCATTCCTTGCCTGGATAATCGTTATAGGTATTACAAAACCTGTTAATAAAATAGTAGACGGGCTTAATGAAAGTGCTTCGCAAGTATCTTCAGCCTCAGGCCAGCTATCTTCTTCCAGCCAACAATTAGCGGAAGGAAGCGCAGAACAGGCAGCTTCAATACAAGAAACATCCTCAACGCTTGAGCAATCAGCATCAATGGTTCGCCAAAATACAGAAAACACAAAACAAGCAGCAATATTAGCCAAAAATGCAAAAGATGCCGCAGTAAAAGGCAACAGAGAAATGGCAGAAATGATGACTTCGATGTCAGAACTTAAAAAGTCATCGGATGAAATAGCAAAAATAATAAAAGTTATTGATGAAATAGCATTCCAGACAAATATTCTTGCACTTAATGCCGCAGTAGAGGCAGCAAGAGCAGGAGAAGCAGGAATGGGCTTTGCGGTAGTAGCCGAAGAAGTTAGAAATCTGGCGCAAAGATCAGCCCAAGCCGCAAAAGATACAGCATCTATTATTGAAAGCAATATACATCTTTCAGAACAGGGTGTTACTGTTTCAAAAAATGTTAATACGTCTTTAACCGAAATTAATGAGCAGGCAGGAAAAGTAAGCGAACTGCTTGATGAAGTAGCAGCAGCAAGTCAGGAACAAGCTCAAGGCATTGCTCAAATCAACAAAGCAATTTCTCAAATGGAACAGGTAGTCCAATCTAATGCATCAACGGCAGAAGAAAGCGCATCTGCTTCTGAAGAACTTTCCAGTCAGGCTGTAAACATGAAAGATATAGTTAATTCGCTGGTAGCATTGGTAAACGGAGCAAATGCCATCCAAGAACAAACCTATGTTGCATTGTCAAACAACGCTCAAAATCAAAGAAATATTCCAAATATAAATAGAAGAACACCTGTAATCAATAAAATATCATCAAGGTCATCAGGTAAAAATTCAAAAACAGTAAGACCTGAAGATGTTATACCTCTTGAGGATGATACACAAGGGTTTTAGAACAGAAGCATTAAAGCAGGGCTAGTATTAGCCCTGCACTTTTTTTATCAGATATAGAAATAAATTCAAAATTACTGTTCATATATAAGGAATTAAACTTTGGATAAGCTAAATAATAATCAATTTGATAAATTCACTAAACTTATATATGAAAAACTGGGAATTTATATAAGTGAAGCTAAAAGAGAAATGATTCAGTCTAAAGTCAGCAAGCTTATGAGGGCTGTTAATATAGAATGTTTTGACGAATATCATGATTTTTTGTTAAGTAATAACAAAAATGGACATTGGTCAAAATTTGTTGATGAAATAACAATTCATAAAACAAATTTTTTTAGGGAAGATAATCATTTTGAGTTCATAAGAAACAAATTAGATTCGATTTTTAAACATAACCCGAGAATATTACGAAACAACGAAATAAGGGTATGGTCTTCGGCCTGTTCAAACGGAAAAGAAGCTTATACACTTGCAATAGTTTTGAAAGAATACTTACCTGCCGGAATAAATATAAAAATTCTGGCAACAGATGTGAGTGCTGGGGTAATAGAAAAAGCTCAAAAGGCTGTTTATACACTTGATGCCGAAGATATGATAAATCCTTATTTCCTTGGTAAGTATTTCAACAAAGTAGGATCTGAATATGAAGTTATACAAGAACTAAAAAATTTAATAACATTCAGAACATTTAATTTGATGGATATTTTCCCTTTCCAAAATAGTTTTGATATTATTTTTTGCCGTAATGTAATGATTTATTTTGATTTTAAAACGCAAGAAAACTTAATAAAGAAATTTTATAATGTTCTTCCGGGCGGAGGTCTTTTATTTATTGGTCATTCGGAAAGCCTTAATCAGAAACAGTATAAATTTGAATACATACAGCCGACTGTCTATATGAAAAAAAATATTTAGATTAAGAATAAGGAGAAAAATATGAAAATATTAATTGTAGATGATGATTTTACAAGCAGGAAAATACTTTTGAAATATCTTTCAGAATACGGACAGTGTGATATTGCAGTCAATGGTAAAGAAGCTGTTGAAGCTTTTAAAGTGGCATTTGAGGAAAATGAAGTTTATGATTTTATTTGCCTTGATATTATGATGCCGGAAATGAACGGACAAGAGGTTCTTAAAGAAATCAGACAACTTGAAAAACAAAAAGAAATATATGGTCTTGATGGAGTTAAAGTCATTATGACATCAGCTCTTGATGATTCTGATAATATCAAAATGGCTTTTAGAGAGCAATGCGAGGGTTATCTTGTTAAACCTATCGATAAGCAAAAATTAATTCAAAAAATGGAGAGTTTGGGTCTTATTAAAACTTCAAGATAAAGGATATTTTTGCCAGATATGTTAAATAATAAAATAGATGATGTAACAAAAGAATTAACAGAAGAAATATTTGTACAAATTGGAATCATCCGATCTGTATTGTTAAAAATAAATTTAAACTCTGCTGACAAAATTATACTTCTTCAAAAAAATGAGATAATTCATGAGCTTTTTCGTGCTTTTCATTGCATAAGTGGAATATCCGATTTTGTAGAGTATTCTTGCGTTAAAAATATCTGTATAGTAATTGAGTTATTTTTAAATAAATGCAAGAAAAATTTAACGTACAAAGATGAAAATTTAATAAATGACATGAATATAATAATTAACGCAGTATACTATATAGAAAAAATTTGTAATGATCCTGAAATTCAAAACAACGATACTTATAGATCTGAAATGCATTTGTTTTTATTAACCATTAAAAACGCACTTCAATTTAACGACAATTATGAAATTATGAGTTAAAAATATATGCAACATGAAAAGCAAAAATATTTTTTGCATCCCGGATGTATTTTTGTGAGCAAAGAGCCGCACCTCATTTCAACAGTGCTTGGTTCTTGTGTTTCTGTGTGCATATGGGATCCTGTAAAGGGTTTTGGTGGAATGAACCATCATATTCATCCCAGACCGTTTAAAAAAGGAGAAAGAAGCTCCCAGTATGGAATAATTGCAGTTCCGTATATGATAAAAATGCTAGTCAACCTCGGTGCTTCCAGAGCAAACTTTAAAGCACACATAGTTGGAGGTTCTCAAAATCCTTTAATGGGAAGCTCAATGATTGGCAAAGAAAATATAATTATTGCCGAAAAAATCTTGAGAGAAAATTTTATACAGGTAATAACAGTTGATACTGCCGGAGAAATGGGGAGAAAAGTTGTTTTTGATACGGAAACAGGAGAACTTGCAGTTTATAAAGTAAATAAATTAAGAGATAGTGACTGGCCTGTCCATTAAAGTTTTAAATAACAAAGGGATAAATTATGAAAAAGAAAACAGGATTTTTAAATAAATTAACAATTAGAGGAAAAATCCTTTTTAAAAAAAATAAAAGACATAGCGAGTTCGCCGTTAGCGTTGGTCAATAGAGCTAATGCAGTTTAGGAACAGGTAATGACAAATTTTTATGGCAATTAAAGTTTTAATAATTGATGATTCTGCGATGGTAAGAAAAATTTTTACTCAGGAACTCGCAAAGGATCCTGAGATAGTAGTAGTTGGGTCTGCGCCTGATCCTTTTATCGGCAGGGACAAAATAGTCGAACTTAAGCCGGATGTGCTTATTCTTGATATAGAAATGCCGAGAATGGACGGGCTTACTTTTCTTGAAAAATTAATGAGACATCAGCCAATGCCTGTAATAATAGTAAGTTCTCTGGCAAAAAAAGGCTGTGATGTTGCTTTAAGGGCCCTTGAACTCGGGGCGGCAGAAGTTATGTCAAAACCGGGAGAATCTTATTCTGTTGGGGATATGAGCGAACAGCTTGCAGAAAAAATCAAAGCAGTTGCAAAAATCAAACCGTTAAGATTGCTTTCAAATGTAAATTTTTCTACTCCTCCTCAAAATATTCAAAAAAGCAATGCAATGATAAAAACAACTAATAAAATAATTGCTATTGGCGCATCAACAGGTGGAACAGAAGCTCTAAAAGAAGTCTTAACCGCATTGCCGGGGAATATGCCTCCAATTGTTATCGTTCAGCACATGCCTCAACATTTTACAAAATCTTTTGCGGATAGATTAAATACTCTTTGTTCTTTAGAAGTAAAAGAAGCAGAAAATGGAGATCTCGCAACACCGGGAAAAGTTCTTATTGCACCGGGAAACAAACACATGGTTCTGAAAAGAAGCGGCGCAAGCTATTACGTGGAAATAAAAGATGGTCCTCTCGTTCATCATCAACGACCTGCAGTAGAAGTACTTTTTCAATCAGTTGCTAAATATGCAGGAAGCAATTCTATAGGAGTTATTTTGACCGGCATGGGCAAAGACGGAGCAAAAGGGCTTTTGGAAATGAAAAATAACGGTGCTTATACAATTGCCCAGGACGAAGCAAGTTGTATCGTTTTTGGAATGCCAAAAGAAGCAATAGCTATGGGTGGAGTGATTAAGATTGAGTCGTTAAAGAAAATACCGCAGGTGCTGGTTAATTTGTTAAAGGTATTAAATTAGTTTAATAACTCAAAACTTTTTGAGAACGCCTGATTCGGCTTCTATTGCACGACGTCCTATGTCATTAAACATTACCGAATACATAGGAATATCACCGACATTAACTATCTGTTCTATTTCTCCAATTCCGAATTTCGGGTGTAAAACTCTCGTTTTAACTTCAAAAAGCTCTATAGATTTTTTAGTAACAGGATTAGCTGTTTTAGATGAAGAGGCTATTTCTTTAGGAGTGGTAACAGTTTTTACTGCTGAAGTTTCTTTATTCTTCCTCAATGAATCAGGAAGACGAAAATTTTTCCCGAAAGTCGAATTATTTCCGACTTTAGAGTCAATAGAAGAATTAGAGAAACTATTTGCATTATATCCTGTGCTTCTCGGAGTGGTCGTTTCATAGATAGAAGCTCTCTTTTCAACGGGTTTATAGCCAAGAACTTTCATAAGATGCTGTGGAACTTCCTGCAAAAATCTGCTAGGCGTGAAATATCGGTAATCTCCATAAATCAAACGGCGTTTTGCATAAGTAAAATAGAGCTGTTCTTCTGCTCTTGTAACTCCGACATACATAAGCCGTCTTTCTTCTTCCATCTCTGTATTATTGTTTAATGAGCGGGAGTGAGGAAACATGCCTTCTTCCAGTCCTGCCATAAATACAACAGGATACTCAAGACCTTTTGCAGCGTGGAGTGTCATAAGTGTTACGGCATCATTTGTGTCTGACAGAGAATCTATGTCGCTAATTAACGACATGCGCGTCAAAAATTCGCCAAGTTCAGTATCAAGCCCCATATCTTCCTGCGCTCGCGCCACGCTTATAAATTCTTGAATGTTTTCAATCCTGCTGTCGGCTTCTTGTGTAACTTCAGCGCGTAATTCGTCAATATATCCAATATCATCGATCAAAACTGACAAATATTCGCTTAATACAGATTCATTGACTTTGTCTCGGGACTTATTTATAAGCTTTACAAATTCTTTAAGTTTAAGTGCGACTTTTCCTGAAAATTCAGAAAATTCATCAATTCTTTCCAGTACAGCAAACAAGGATGTGTAATTTTTTTGAGCTATTTCGTCAATTTTTTTGACAGTTGTAGCTCCTATAGCTCTTTTAGGTACATTAATAATCCTTTTTAAGCTCTGTGAATCGCTCGGATTATAGATAAGCTTTAGATATGCAATTATATCTTTGATTTCTTTTCTTTCATAGAATTTTTGTCCACCAACCATTGCATAAGGGACTTTTCTGGACATGAAAGCTTCTTCCAACGCTCTACTCTGTGCGTTTGTTCTGTACAGAACCACACACTCGCTAAGCGTACGTTTACCTGGAGCTGTATGCTCTCTTATTCTGTCAACAATAAAATGAGCTTCTTCCGACTCATCCTGTGTTTCGTTACAGACAATTTGCTCGCCCTGACCTTTGTTAGAGAATAGATTTTTGGAAATTCTGTCTCTGTTATGCTTAATAATATTGTTTGCAGCTTCCAGAATAGTTCCTGTAGACCTGTAATTCTGCTCAAGCTTAATCAGTTCAGCACCGGGGAATTCTTTTTGGAAATTCAGAAGAATTTTATAGTCAGCACCTCTCCAGCTATAGATTGACTGGTCTATATCTCCTACTACGCAAAGGCTTCTGCCGTTATTTATTATATCAAAATCTTTTTCGGTTCCTTTGTATAAAAGACTTATCAACCTGTACTGAGGCTGGTTTGTATCCTGAAATTCATCTACAAGTATGTGGTTAAATCTTGATTTGTATTTATTAAGGATTTCTTCGTTGGCCTCAAACATTTTTACAGTGACAAGAAGAAGATCATCGAAGTCCAGAGCGTTATTTAACTTCAATGCATCTTCATATTGCTGATAAACTCGGGCTATGTTTTTTTCACGATTATCTCTTGCAAGTGCTTCAAACTTATCAACGTCAATCATTTTGTTCTTTGCCATACTGATTGCGGATTTCACCATTCTGGGCTGATAAACCTTATCATCGAGGTTTTCAGCTTTAAGTGCCTGCTTTATTATGCTTAAGCTGTCGCTTTCGTCATAAATTACGTAGTTGGAATTTCTGAAAATTTCGCCTTTAACCAGATAATTTTCAACTTCCTGTCTTAAAATCCTTCCGCAAATACTGTGAAATGTCCCAATCCAAAGATGTCCCGCCGTTTTCTCTCCTAAAATATTATCAAGCCTTATTTTCATTTCTTTGGCAGCTTTGTTAGTAAAAGTTACAGACAAAATTTCCCATGGTTTTGCGCCATTTTCTATTAAATACGCTATTCTATGCGTTAATACTTTTGTCTTTCCGCTTCCTGCACCTGCTAAAACGAGAAGACATCCAGTTTCCTGTCTTACAGCGGATTTTTGCGGAGAATTTAATCCTGATAAAATTTCGTTCATTAAAAAGCTTCTTTTTTTAAATAGTATTCCTTACTATAATATTTTAAATTACTTTTTAATATTGCGTCTTTTAATAAAAGTTGTTTAATCTTAATAATTTCTTTACATTTAGATAATAGAGATAATTTTGATATATAATAAAAAAAATTAATAATGTGTGTATTTTTTACAATTAATTGTTTGTCATTAACAATAATTAAGTATATAATTAATTAATTAAATTTTTCAATGTTGTTTTATACAGAGAGATAAGGAATAAAGGATGACAGAAGATAAAGATCGCCAAACAATAATGGTACCTTTGGGGAATTTAGATGAAGCCGATGATATGCCGGAAGCCATTGACCAACTGGCGCATGAATTGGCAACTATACAACAGTCATCTAAAAAAATCGCTATTATTGGCAGTCGAAACCTTCCAATAACCCATCAGCAAATCATTGAAACATTATCTTATGCGCTTGTTGCCCAAGGCAATACAATTATAACAAGCGGCGGTTCAAGCGGAACTAACGCGGCTGCTATTAGGGGTGGGATGAAAGCTGAACCTGCAAAATTAGTTGTGATTTTGCCACAAACAATAGGTCAACAGCCTTCAGATGTTCAGGATCAGCTTATAGGTATTCCTAATATAGTTGAACATCCTGACAGAGCAATGATGACTCTGGCTGATGCAAGTAGAATTTGTAACAGAGAAATTATTGACGACTGTCAACAATTAATATGCTTCCTTTCACACACAAGCGGAACGCTTCACAAAGCAGTAGCTTATGCGGAAGAAAGTCATAAAGTTGTTACAGTATTCTATCTGGATTAATATAACTTGTCTTGTAGAAATTTAAACATTTATCCTTGTAAATTAAGCTATCAAGTATAAAAATCTTCCTTGACATTAAAGTTAGTGTTAGATAAACTTAAATGGTTTCAAAGTCACGGGATGTAGCGCAGCTTGGTAGCGCACCTCGCTTGGGACGAGGGGGTCGCAGGTTCGAATCCTGTCATCCCGATGCTTTAGGAACAATTTGAAAATTACGCGGGTGTAACTCAGTTGGTAGAGTGTCTGCCTTCCAAGCAGATTGTCGAGAGTTCGAGTCTCTTCGCCCGCTTTCTCTTTTTAAACTAAAATGTTATTGACAGAAGGCTCTTTGGGTCAAAGTTACAATCTCATTTCTTTATAAATTTTTTAATGGTGGCGGGTGTAGCCAAGTGGTTAAGGCTCCGGGTTGTGGTCTCGGCATCCGTGGGTTCGAATCCCATCATCCGCCCCATTTACATTTTGAGCTAAAATTCGTAGTTTATCAAAGACGGTGTTTTTTTAGCGGTAGTTTGCAGTGAAATAAAACCGCTATAATGTAAATATACTGAACCTCTAAGCCGTATTTTAATATTGGGCAAAAATGGGTGATTTTTACCGTATTTCTACCGGAAATTACAACTTAATTTCCGCAGATTTTTAATTAATATAGCCGAAATCCCCTAAAGTTGGGGTTTTATCGGGACGGTAAAAAGTGGCAGAAATCAAATAAATATGCCAAAAACAGGGGAAGTTGGAAGCACATGGAAGGAAACCCGGAAGAAATTCCGCTATCAGCGAGTTTGCTAGCAAAGATTTCCGACCCGTAGCAAAATTTTTTTTATTGAAAATACAAATACACTTTTGCTAGCAAACTTTAATTTCAATTTTTTTGCATAAAATTACATGAAATTTGTTGCGCAGGAGAATTATTTACACTCGCAAATGCAACTTCACTTTTGCTACGGCACAATAATTTTGCCGGCAAACTTTGCTCGCATAAATTTTGACACGCAGTAAATATTTATTGATGCAAGTGCGACACAACTGACGGAACAAGAGTTCCAATTTCCGCATTCCGATTTATGATTGCTTGTACGGTGTAGAAAAATATCAGGAGCAATGTATATGAACGAAAAAAGTGTCGTAGCAAATTTAAATTCAGAAATATGGATCGACATAAAAACACTCGCAGAAATTAAAAACGTAACTTCAAGCGCTGAATTTACAGGAGAGATTTTGTGAAACTACTTCATGGTATTTAATTCTAAGACGAAGCGGAAGCAAATATAAATTGAAACGGTTGCTTAATTCCGGATTTGAATAATTTTTCATTTTTGATCCTTTCATAATTAAAATACTTGCAGAGTAGACTTCCCCCTAGTATCAGGGAGTTAATAAAATGCATGTTGCGGTTAATAATTTATTAAAATCTTCTAACCGAACCGGTTACAATGCCAAAAATAGTCAATTCCCTTTCAGGAATGATAATAGGATATTTTTTATTTGCTGCCTCAAGAAAAACTTTGCCGTTCTTTTTTCTGAAAGTTTTAAGCGTATAATCTCCGTCAACACAGGCAAGTATTACGTCACCATCTGAAGCCGAGGCACATCTTTTTACTATAACCATATCGCCTTCAAAAATTCCTAAATCTATCATTGAATCACCGGAAACTTTAAACATAAAAGTAGAGGGTGCATCAATGTTAAACATAGAATCCAAAGAAACACGTCTTTCAATAGAATCTTCTGCCGGTGACGGAAATCCTGCCTTGACCGGAGAATCAAATAATATAGCTCCGAACATATCAGGGTTAATAAAGGGACCTTAAGAAATTTTATTGATTCTCCGATAAAAAAAGAAGAGAAAAATTAA
>JBAWVS010000028.1 GCA_037147175.1 bacterium | reverse complement strand
AAGACGTGAAAAAAGAAAATTTGTTCTAAACTTTTAACTTAACTGAACACTAGTGTGAATTACTCTAATAACTTCCAATACATCATCTTTTACCCTATAAGGAATTATATATGGCAAGTCAGGCATTACAAATTCCCTACTGCCTAATATCCTGCCTTTTCTTCCTATCGAAGGGTTTAGACGTATTACGTTTTGTATTTTATCTAATATTCTTAAAATTACATCAACAGCTGCTGCAGGGTTATCTTTAAATATGTATGATTCAATCTCATCCAAATCCTGATTCGCTAATGGAGATAATATTATTTTCATTGATTATCTGCTTTCTTATTAACCCATTTCGCTTTTACATCATCAAATGCTACATATTCACCATTATCAAGCTGTTTTATTCCTTCTTGAATAGCTGATATTTGCCAAGATTGCGTATCTAAATAGTTATCAATAGCTTCAAGTACAAGAGTTGACTTATTTCGATCTGTTGCTTCTGCTAACAATTCCAATTTGGTTTTAGTTTCTTCAGGAAGTCTTAAAGACATCATATTTTTATTAATTGCCATACAGAATCTCCTTATTGTATTTCAATGATATTATTGTATCACATATTTATTGATATTTAAACTCCAAGTACAGAAAATTTTTCCACCGCTTGTCGGAAGTAGTTTATAATTCTTAAAAGATAGACACAGAAGTCAATATGAATTTACTATCAGTTAGAATGAGAATAATATCAGGGATTTTGCGAAAAAAATTAAAACCAGCCGTTTTTGGCTGGTTTTTCTCAATCTGACTGATAAACTTTATCAAACCTCCTGATAATGGATATTCCCCCGACATGATTAAAAATTCTTCAAAAGTGAATATTTTAAGCCTTTTAGCCAGCTTTGTCAGTTTCTTCGCCGTCATTATGTACAAACTCCTTAATTGTTATCTCATCAATTGTGCTTAAACCGTTTGCATGAGCTATTGTTTCTGCTTTGTTTATCAGTTTGACTATTTGTCTGAACCTGTTAGTTTTGTTAAAAATGTATTTAACCGCACATTCAGTCATTTCAATTTCTGAAAGCTGCTCAATTATTGTTTTTATATCTTTTTTAGAAAACGGTTCAAATTTTAACTTTTCAGAAATCCTGTCATATAAATGGCGATATCTCAGAAGTTTCTTATCTGCCATCCCCATTCCTGCCATAACAATAGAAACATTCGTTTTATCATAAATATCTCGCAGTGTTTCTATTGCGGATTCATTTCCTGTTAAATAATCTATTTCATCGACAATGATTACTTTTGGCTCATTATTTAATCGACGCACACATTGTTTGAACAAATCAGAGGAAAAATGATACGGAACTTCGCCAAGTTCTTCTATTAATTCCTGCATTAACCAGCGGGCTGACATATTATTTGCAGCTCTGATAAATATCGCATCATTTTGAGTAGCCCACCATAAAAGTGCCTGAGTTTTACCAAGCCCGGGTTCTCCGTAAACAAGAGACATTCACGGCACTCCTTCGGCTCTGTTTTGAAGATTATTCATCATATTTATGAAATTTTTAACATTTTGGGTCCTTGCAAATATTTTCTTCATTTTTTAATCCTCCCCATACATTTGTGTATATTCATCAGAATTTTTATATTTTTCAAACCATTTCCTGTCCTCCTGCGAGTGGCAACCATGATGAAGATGCCACTCGTAGCGTTCATATTTTGATTTAAATATTGGTCTTGTCAGCGGTCTTTCTGCAATCACTTTGATTTCAGGAATTTGTTTTGCCTCTAATAAAATCTGCTCCTGATGTGGAGCAGATATATTTGGTTCAAGATGTTTTTCGATAAGGTTAAAATCATCCATAGTAAATAATTTTCTCACTTCTTTTAGTGTTTTGTTGCGTAATTTGCGTTGTTTAACAATTTTTTGTTTGTAATCTTGTATATCTGAAATATCTCCAAGGTGTTCCGCCATCGGATGTGTACTGGTTATTCTCTCTGCCCTGCATAAAAATTCATTTTTTAAGGAATAAACTTTGATAAAACTCAAATCAAACAGGCTATACTTGATTATGGCTTTGTCCCTGATTCCATAAAGTGTATCATCATAGTAATCCTGCTTTAAAAACCTAATTCCGTTTCTGTGAATGGTCATTATTTCCTGTGCCATCATAAGATCATCAAGTTCTTGCTCATTAATATTTTGCTTTTTGACTGTGGCAAGGACTTCAGCGATTGTTCTGCTCTTAACATTCGGGCAAGGAAGGCTATGCTTGTATTCTAACCAGCAGTTAATCAAGTCTATTGCTTCTTGAATCGTTGGCACATATCCGTTATGTATTTCTTTATGCAGTTTTTCATTTCTTTTCATATACGCCGGTTTGTTTTCAATACTGCTTCCAATATATGAAGGAAGTAATTTTTCAAATCCTTCCTGAAATTCCAGAAAAAATCTTTCGATAACTTTTGCTCTGGCATTATACGGAGCTGCATAGACAGGTTTTATCCCGAGTTTGCCGTATATTCCGTTAAACCCTAATTCTTCAAAATCTTTGTTTCCCGTGAAAAAATTTGCTTTAAACGCTTTGCCGTTATCCTGATAAACAATATCAGGAATTCTTCCCAAGTTTAAAATCGCATTTCTTAAGGCAGAGGCAATACATTGCGTGTCTTCTTCCAGCATAATTTCAAACCCTACAAGTCCTCCAGACTTCCAATCCAAAAATCCTACAAGGTGTACCCTGCATGGTTTTCCTGTAAAAGGGTTGATAACTTGGAAATTAAGAAGTTTCCCATCGGCAATTAGTACTGAACCCACATCCAGCACTGAAGCATCACGAACCAAATATGATTCTACTTTGTCTTTAAGCGCCTTCATTCCTTCTCTTGCAAGGATCCATTTGTCATAATTAAACTTTTTAAAATGTTCCGCATATCTTCTGTATGTAATATCCCTTGCATGAATTTCTATACCTCGTTTATTCAGGATGTGCTTGGTTAAACTCGTTGCCTTGCTTATAGAAAACCTGTTTTGATTTAAAAGAATTTTCATAAAAATTTGTATTTCATCTTGAGTAAGCGAAGTCCGGCATTCCCGTGAACCTTTAAATTGATAATCAGGAACGAGCCTTGTCCAGTCTGTTGTCCCTGCAAGTTTTGCTTTCCATCTGTACAGACTTCCTATTGATGTCGTTTTTAATACTTCAAATATATCTTTATAGAATTCTCCCGTGTTGTATAGCTGTAAAAACTCTTCATTTGCCTTGCACTTATTTGTTTTGCCCTTAATATATTCTTTCCACAGTTTTAAAAGGTCTAATCTCGCAAGTGCAATTCGTTTCATACTTTCAGGAATAATTTTTTCTTTAGTTGGCTGAATATCTAAATCAACAGTTTCATTTTCTTCAAGAACAAGAGCCTGATAATATTCGTTAAGAAATTTTGTCTGTAGTTCAGCCTCTAATGAACTTAAACATATTTTATACGTTTTACCGCCCCTAACATCTTCTGTTTTAAATATATATTTATTGCTATTTCTAAGTGCGAGGCGAACTGCACGTTCTGTAACTCCTTTTAGTCCGGCTACAGATTTTACATCCAGCCATATTTTTGTCGTGTCAATTGTTTTTTCAAGCATTAACATTATTTCCGTTTAATTCATGTCATTGCAGATTATAAATCGCAGTTATCGAAATGGAAGTGTTTTAGCAGGAAATGTGTTGCTCTGTTTCAAAAATTATCTTTTTGTAAAATTTGCAGACAAATACTGCACAATTTCTTTTTAGGCACAGGAGTTACGCAGCATAAGCTAAAATGCAACTGTTACAAAAGCATAAGGATAATTTTATGAATAAAATAGATTCAAGGACAATGATTCAAGGCATCGGCAATGATTTTAAAATATTAATTGACGATGTAATCGGTGTAATCGTATCTCTACACGAAGATATAGAACTGATTAAAGTCAAAACTTCCAAACCTGATAAACATTCAGCACAACTTTTACTTGATTATCTTAGCTGGGAAGATGGCAAACCCAAAAAGAATTTGGAAAAACTTTGCGGCGAAGAAATTCAAGAATGCATGAAATGGCTGGAATATTACTGTAAAAAAAATGGCACTACACATGAACAGGCTTTAAAAGAAATAATAGAAGGGAAAATTTAATTAATTTGTAATATGCTACTTATACTAGATTTTAAGAAATTTTGGTCAGGTTAATTTCGTATTGATGGATAAACTCAAAATCTTTATAAAGAGATTCGAAAGAACCATTGTTGCAACAACTTATATCACCAATCATCCAATTTACATCAACACAACCCAAAAAATAGAAAATTTCCGTAATATTTTTGTAAATATCCCATAATTTTAATTTTCCTGCAATTTTTCTGCAAATTATTTGGTTATAATGCGAAATATCATTTCTTAAAAGTCTTATATCATCAAGTTTTTGGGCAATGGTTCTTAAATTCCTGATATTTTCTGTATCTACATTAGGGAAAATATCCTTTATTGATATTTTAAATTCATTATTTTCGTCTTCTATTTTATTATTTTCCTGAATTTCATACAATTTTTTGATTTCCAACAAAGTAATCCAATAATTTAGAGTCGGTTTTGTTTCTATAAAACCTTGTAAACCAGGATTTTTATTTGTAAGTCTATAATCTCTTGCATCAGATAAGATAGAAATAACCTGCTTAATTTTCTGGATTTTACTTTTAATTTTATCCGTTTTATCCTGAAGTTTTTCTTCTTTATACTCTTTTATTAAATCTTCCCTTACAAATTTATTTATTTTGTGGTTAAAATACTTTTCAAATATTTTTTTATCAAAATCATCAAATCCCAAAGCATTAAAAAATAAGCTTTCATCGCAATACCAGTTTTCATGATATTTTTGCTTTAAATATTCACTTATCTTTATTTTCAAAATGTTTTCCAATATAGCCAAATACGGATAAATACTTTTTGAAAGTTTTAAATTATAACGATAAAGCTCAACTACGCAATCCCAGTTATCTTTAACCCTTTCAGGGCAAACTTCTCTTAATTTTTCAAATATTTCAGGGTTATTTTTTATAGTCTGAATATATGGCTTTAGCCTGTAAGCTTCTGAAAACAAACCAATTTGAGATTTTCTTGTTTCATCCAGATTCAGTTCTTTTAGAATATATTTAATCATTTATCACCCTTGAATTTTGATCTTAGATATATTATAGTATAAACAGAAAGACGGTAGGACGCTTGCGTGCCTACCGTGAATTTTTTAATATCAGACTAGCGTCAGATTAAAGCAACGTCAGGATAATCTTGGCAGTACCTTTGTGGTATGGTGTGTTGCTCTGAGGGTCTGATATTTTTAATTATACAGATCACGGTTTTAGTTTTTTTGTACAATTAAGGGGCAAATGAGATTATAAAAATTATATTATAATAAAACGATACTCCAGCATCTATGCCAAAGGCAGGAAGAAAATCTGGAGTCTACCATTTTATTATAGCATAATTTAATTGTATTTCAACGGAGTTTTGTTTTGGACAAATATAACTATAGTTTGAACAAGGAAAGGCTTAAAAGATATATAGTTAATGATATAGACAATAAAGGTGATATTATTGACCTGTATTTATGGAATATTATACTTTCAAAAGAGTTATATCCCCTAATAGCTTTGTTAGAAGTAGCTTTAAGAAATCATATAAATAATGCAATAAGTCAAAATATTAGAAATAAATGGCTATTAGACCAAAATTTAATAAAAAATATTTTAAAAGATAAAGAATTAAGAATTTATTCTGAAACATAACAAGAACAGGCTTTGAAAGAAATAATTGACGGGGCAGTATAATTTTAAACCTTAAAAGCATTACTCATTTGTTCTATTTCCGAACGTTTCAACCCTAATGACTTTGCGGTATCTACCCATTTTTGAACAGATTTTTTAATTTCATCTGCGATAAAATTTGCTTCATTATTTTTTAATCCAAAATATTCAGCAACACTAAATGCCAATTTAATATCAGCAGAATTATCATCTTGTGAAATATACGTTGTTAAACTGCCGGCATTTTGAGGATTAGGGTTAATATCATAGACAGGCGACAATCGCCAACCCATTTCCGATTCGTACAAAAATCCGTGATTCCTTAAATGATCATCGGTATTAGAAATCATTATTGAAAAGACAATCCTTTTCCAGAGTTCGACTAAATCGGCTTTTGGACTTGAGCCATATTGTCTTAAAGAGTCTGCTATATCAAGGTAGCTATGAGTTATTTCATCATTATCAACAGCATTTAGCATACTCATAGCTGATAAAAACGGAATTCTTGTTTTTCCGTTTCGATCAAACCTTTTTATTATAATGACATCCTTATTCCCAATTTTTTCCAAAAACCAATCTGGTGTATTAATCCCTGCGTTTTTTGCCAAAGTCAAAGCAACAGCTTCCCAGAGTACTAAATTGTGCGTATCAGTATTTTTAGGAAATTTTGCAATACAAAGATTTTCTGCTTTATCAATTACGGAAGCTTTTGGTCTGGCTCCGCCTAAAGAAGAACCCGGAAGAAGTAAAAGTCTTATATCTTCAAATTTTTCATCATTTGCTTCAACTTTATCTGCGGCAGCCAATAATTTAGGCAGATACACCAAGGGCGGAATTGATTTTATACTTGAAGGAAATAAAAAATCTGCACCCGCAGCTTCTTTGAACCTTAAAGCACCTTGTCTTGCTTCATCATTTACGCCAAGCAAATAATCAATTTCATTTAATGTTTTAATGGGTCTATTTTCTTCTTTTGCAAGTTTAGCTTCATATCTTCTCATCAAAATTCTGCCCCATGTATCAGGAGCTGAATCACCAAAGGCCCCAAAAATTTTAATTCCTTTTCTTGCTAATTGTTTTCCCTTGCCCAAAAACAAATTGGGCTCTAATGAAAATGAGTCTTGCCGATTTAGCCATTCATTAGAATACTCAAAAGAGGAAGTTTCTTTGTTTTTACTGAAATGTGACCACATTTCACCAACAAGATAATCTTTCCCGCTTAAATTTATATATACATATACTTTTTTATCTGCCATGATTATATTTCAGCCTTTTTGTTTTTATATCTGACACGTTTGGGAAGGTTTTCACTTGCAAGGATTTTCCCGACTTCATCCTTGTCAGGATTTGCAAGCTCATACATATTATCAACCAATCCCAGAACAAATAAAACTTTTGCATAGATTCCTATAGAAACGGTGGGGCTACCTTTTTCAACATTAGAAAGCGTATCTGTTTTTATACCTGCTCTCTCTGCAACAAGCTTCATTGTTAGCCTGCGTTTTATGCGTGCTTCTTTTATATTAGTGCCCAAAGTAGTTAATGTTTTTTGTACAGGAATTGGAATAATAGTTGTTTTTTTCATGTAAAACCCTTTATGCAGGTAATTATATTAATTAATATACATTATAATGGGTTTTATTTCAATATAAAATGATTGTGTAACTTTGTTAAGAATATTTAGTTTTGTATCTAAATATATCTGACTGTAACAAGCTAAAAATTCAATAAATACGAGTTTTTATGTCATTCCAAAAAAGTTTCTTCAAGCAACTTAACATTTATGACTTCGTAAAGCGGCTTTATTCTCAACCAAACTTCCTCCTTGAGCTAAAAATTTTCATGCATGTATTTAACACCTAAAATGAGAATTATCAGTTTGGAAAGTTATGAAAAATAAATTATGTTTTTCCCTTATAAACACAGAAAAACATAATTCTTAAACCATTAGAAACATTTCCCCTTGCTTCCCCAACCTTCCTACTTCGAAGTTTTTCAGCAGAAATTAACTCCGATAAACAAGAAAACTTGAAAAATCCTGTAATCCCAAACATGGTAAAGGTTTTCGGCATTGATAAAACCTAGCTTTCAATCCGTGTGAAAAAATCACTCCGACTGAAAGTATAATATTTGTAATCCTGTATTTATAGACACTAAGCAGATTGTAGCGATTTTAGCAAATTTTTTCTCAATGCACCAGGGGCGGTTTTTTCTGATTTTCAGAAATAGCTCGCTTTTTTTGCGAATTTTCTTCAATTTTTACATGGAATAGCGGTAAATGTTTACCGTTATTTACCACCCCCTATAGCCTTATTTGGTAGGGGTTGCAGGCAGTTTTAAAAATCAATGTTGGTAAAACTTCAAAAAAAGCGGTAATAAACTGGTATATACTGGTAAGTGTTGGTAAATTTTGGTAAGTATTATCAAACCCCAGAAATTGCCTAAAAGCCACGCTGTACTTGATTTATTTTTCACTTCCCCCTTTTTTATTTACCGAATAAAACTATAAATTGATACCGAATAAAACTATAGATATACAAATACACTGATAATGTACATTTATACTTCTATATTTGTTATTCAACTGTTTGATACAAACAAGAATATATGCGGTGGATATTGCGTCATGGGTTCGCCATTGTAAAACTGTATCTATTTTTTATTTTAGCTCTTTTTTTATTTTCCTGTAGTTGTTTGTCCTCCTTGCTTTTTAGTTACTTAACTTAGTTTCATCATAACTCTGATCACGACGAAGTCCAGTCAAAAAAGCTAAAAGGTTTACACAGGAACACATTTTAAATACTTATTTTATGGATGTGCGGTTACTGAAATTATTGTTATAAATTTTTTGCCGGGACCATAATGCCAAAAAATTCTATAAGCAGCAGGAGTATTATTTTCTGCATATGCCTCATATATTTTTATTCCGTACTGTTTTGTCAAAGATGTAAATTCGTGAGTATTCAAACTGGGATGTCTCGGGTTAGTTTCAAGGTAGCCTAACGCTTTATTAACTGCTTTAAGTTTTTTCTCAAGACTTTTATCATTTTCAAGGTTTTCCATATCTGCATCTGCCTGATCTGAAAATATTAATTCAAATGCCATTATTCCTCATCTATATATTTTGCAAAGCTGCCTCTTTTTTTTACTTTTCCTGAAGCAGAATCTTCTAATCCTTTTTTAACAGCTTCAAGAGCTTTTTTATTCTTGTACAACCAAGCTTCGTTTGCTGGTATTGCAACTTCAGGGAATAATATTATTTTTCCATCGGATTCTTCAACAACTTGATATCGAACAACATCTTTTGCAAGTCTGCCAAGCTGTATTCTTCCTTTTGAATCTGGTTTTAAATATTTTTCTTGTATAGCCATGATACTTCTCCTTGTAATTATTATCATTATATCAATTTGTGGGTATTATTTCAAGTGGGATAGTTGCATGATTCCCACCTTAGAATTTTATAAGGAAGAAGACTTATAAGTTCATAAAGCAACATAAATCTTAACTTGAAAAAATAGCAGAAAATTTCCCCACTTTGATGGAGGAGTTTGATAATTTTTGGGGCTTTTTCTCATACTGACTGATAAACTTTCTCAAACCACCTGATAATCTATAGTACAACTGTACAATCTTTACTATCACTTAGTTTTATGTTCTATATTACAATGAGGTTATATCGCGAGTTTTATCATCTTTGATAAATTCCTTAAATGTAATTTCATTAATTTCCTATAGTTGCCTATTCTCCTTGTATTTTAGTTATTTAACATAGTTTCATCATAACTCTGGTTTGTTTAAAGTCCAATCTAAAAAGCCGAACGTTTTACATAGAGACATATTTGCGTTTACCTAGAATCAATTTCTTTATTACTCTTTAACTGTTGTGAATGATAAAGCCTTCTGCGAAAGATTTCAAGTCTATTGTTCGAAAATATGTTTGTTCAGCAACATTAAAAAATAAAATTATCTTACACAATTGACAACCGTAGCCTAACAGTTTACAATGTAATTATTATGATTAAAAGTTTTAAACATAAAGGTTTAGAAAAATTATTTCTTGACGATGACGCATCAGGAATTAATTCTGAACACATAGAAAAAGTTCAGAATATTCTTTTAACTATTGATTCGGCATTTGTTATACATGATTTGGCTCTTCCTTCGTATAAATTGCATCCGTTAAAAGGAAATATGAAAGACCTTTGGTCGGTTACAGTCAGAGCAAACTGGCGAATAACTTTTAAATTTGAAAATGGAAACGCTTATATATTAAATTACGAAGACTATCACTAATGGAGGTGATATTATGCAAATGAAAAATCCGCCGCATCCGGGAAAAATATTAAAACAAGAATGTCTCGAGCCTTTAGGCTTATCAATAACCGAGGCAGCTTTGAAGCTGGGAATATCAAGAACTACATTATCAGAAATAGTCAACGGCAAATCAGGTATCAGTTCTTTAATGGCTTTAAAACTTGCGAAGGCATTTAATACTACTCCTGAATTTTGGATTAATATGCAATCTCATTATGATTTAGCTCAGGCAAGAAAAACCGCTAATCTTGATGATGTTCAGGTTATGTACGGATAATTATTTTATTCTTATCAAAACCACACATAAAAACACGAAACTTTACTGTCACTTAGTTTGATAAAATTATCAGGGACTTTGCAAAAAAAATAGAATCAGCCATCATTTTCAGCTGATTTTATTCAAAATTCTCATTCTAAGCGATAAACTTTCTCAAACCATCTGATAATCTATAGCTTTTTCTCAGACTGGGTGATAATGTTTCTCATACCATCTGATAATGTATATTTTGCATTCAACTGTTTAAGACGAACAAGAATATTTGTCTCCGATATTGCGTCACGGGTTCGCCATTGTAAAACAGCATCTATTTTTTTTTGAATGTTTGAATTAAACCATAAGTTACCTCGAATTAGTTTATTTACAACGTTTCAACTGTTATGAATGATAAAGCCTTCTGCGAAGGCTTTCAAGTCTATTGCTCGAAAATATGTTTGTTCAGAAACATTCTGACAACTTGAATTCATGGTTGCAATGTGATACTATTAAGCTAAATTAATAAAGGTTTAAAAATGGAAAAGAGAAAATCTCATTATAATTTAGAAGAAGTAAAATCCTTTATCCTTCAAGGTAATTATCAGATTACAAAAGTTGCTTCTCGTAATGCCGAAAAAGATTTCTCGCTTCTGCCTGATGAAATTATTGAAATCATCGATACACTTGAAAATATTGATTTGTATAAATCGATGACGGTTAATGAAAATAACAAATTATGGCAAGACGTTTATCATAAAGCAATAATAAACAAAGGAACGGCTTACATTAAACTTCAAATATTAGATAATGAATCAGTAATAATTCAATTTAAAAGAAAATAAAGAGGTAATATCATGAAAACTTGTGCAATATGCGGTTCTAATGACATCATCAGACAAGAAAATCAGCAAGAAACAATAGAATTTAAAGTCGGCAATAAGAAAAAGCCTTTAAATTTAACCGGACTGTCTTGGTCTAAATGCCAAAATTGCGGAGAATGCTATTTGAATCCTCAAGATTGTAAAATTGAATCACAAAAAATACTTGAAGCTCTTAAAGAAGATCGACAAAAACGAGGACTTTTAACAGCAGAAGAAATAAAAGGAATAAGGGAATCTCTGGGATATACACAAGATCAGCTGGATAAACTTTTAGGATTAGGATCAAAATCCTTTGCTCGATGGGAAACTTATAAAGTCGATCAGTCTAAAAGTGCTGATTTACTTTTAAGAGCAATTAAAAAAGGCGGCAAAGATTTTTTAATTGAGTTAATCAATGAAAGAAAAATTGCTTAGTTTTTGCAAAACGTGAAGATTTTATCAAAACCACACATAAAAACACAAATCTTCACTATCACTCACTTTGATAAAAGTATCACGAGGTTTGCAAAAAAATAAAGAAATCAGCTATTTTTGAAGCTGATTTCTCGTTCTGACTGATAAAATTTTTCGTAGATTACAGATATTTATGCATGGCAAAAATACTAAGCGATAAATTCTCTTATGCACTCGGATAATTAATACTGAAATTATGTTAATTCCAGCTAAAGCCGTCTTCTTTGAGTCTTTCTATGACTTTATAAAGATCATCATCCTCAGCAACAATAGAAAGCCTGAAGAATCCTTCTCCGTTGTCGCCAAAGCCTGTTCCCGGCACTATTACTACCCCTGAAGTTTCCAGCACTTTCTGGCAAAATTCTTCTGAATCCTTGAATCTTTCAGGAATAGGCAGCCACAAATAAAATGTTGCTTTTGGAATAATCAAACTTTCAATATCCCATCCAAGCTCTTTAAAGCCGTTTACAAGGATTTCCTGCTTTTTCTGGTACATTGCGTTAGCTTTTTTTATGTATTCATCGCCTTCATCAGAAACTAAAATTTTTGCGGATGCTTTTTGAATTGCTTTGAATACACCTGTATCAACAGTTGATTTTAGTTTACCAAGGATTCCGACAGCGTCTTTGTTTCCACATGCCCAGCCAATTCTCCATCCCGTCATGCTGTAAGGCTTGCTCAGGCTGTGGAATTCAATTGCAATATCTTTTGCACCTTCGAATTCAAAAATACTGGCAGGAGGCTCCTGATCATCAAAGTACATATCAGCATAAGCTGCGTCACTTATTAATAAAATATTTCTTTCTCTGCAAAAATCAACAACCTGTTTCAAATATTCTCTTGTTGCAGTGGCCCCAAGCGGATTATTAGGGTAGTTTATTACAAGAGCTTTTACTTTGTCAGGAGAAAATCCTTCATTCTCAAGTTTTTTCATCAATTCTTTAAGATCAGGCATAAAGTTGTTTTCGTATGTTAGAGGAATGGAGTAAGCTTTTCCTCCTATAACCTTGATTTGTTCTTTAAAAGAAGCATATCCCGGGTCTGGAATCAAAATTATATCCTGTTCTTTCTCATTTAAGGTCGGATTTACGAGGCATCTGAAAATATGAGAGAGTCCTTCTTTTGAACCTATTAAAGAAAATATTTCTGTTTTTGGATCTAAATCAACTCCGAATCTTTTTTTCATTCTTTGAGCAACAGCTTCAAGAAAATAAATTTCGCCTTTTGGCACTGAATAGGAATGAATACCTGTTTCATTAAGGCAATTTTTAAGTTCATTTATTACAAATTCTGGCGGAGCCTGTGTAGGCGCTCCAATACTAAGATTTATAGGGGTTCTGTTTTTAGCTTTAAGCTCCGGAGTGAGTCTAATCATCTCCTGTTTTATACGAAACATAATATATGTTTCAAGGGTTTTAACATAGTCAGAATATAGACTTTTAATGTCGATAGCGGCTTGCATACAAAAATCCTCTCAAAAATATTTATTATCACTCACTTAATATGATTTTATATTGAAGTAAAAGTTTTGCAAATTTTGAATCAGAAAAAATTAAATAATTTCTACATTAAACTCATCAGCAATTTCATCTTCTGAAACAACCCTTAATTTTGTAATTTCCTGTTCAAAAAGATGAAATACAGGCAATCTTAATTCAGGCTTGACGATAACAGCGATATTTGAAATATCATATTCGCAAGTTTTTATTTTTTCGCAGATGAATTTTACAAATTCTTTTACATCGTGGTTTTGAATAAAATATTTCTGTTTGTTTTTCTTATCAAGTGATTTTTTTAGCTTTGTATTTTGTTCAACAGTTGGAATTATTCCGTAAATAAAATTATTAGAATCTGCAATATCACTACAAATTTGCCTTGCCATCAAAATTCTCAGATTATCTACAAGCTGATCGTTTGTCTGATTAAAAGAGGTAAAAGACGCTTCAAAAGTCTTTTGTCCTTTTTTTTGCTTTTGTTCTGTAACTGTATTGTCTTCTGCTTTAATCAAGTCATTAAGTTTTTCAAACACAAATACAATATCTTTTATGGAAATTTTTTCTCTTAATAATTTCGCAAAAATATAGCGTAAATCGCCTAGAGTAACTGCTTCTTGTATGAGTTCTTCGGCGAGAAAAAGATTCTCATCTCCAAGAAGGCTTATATAATTGAGAATTTCGCCATAAGATATAATTTCTTCAATATATTTACATACAACAAATTCAAGATGCATACTAATAACTTGAGATATTGTTAAACCTTTATCCCAGTAACTTTTAGTTTTACCTTCTTCTATCCAGAATACTTTTTGACCAGTAATCGGATCAATAGAGTCTATTGCTCCTCTGGGCTTTTTCTCAATATTAGCCTGCCCCGCTGTAAACAGCCTGTATCCGGGATAAGCTATTCCTGAAAGTGCTTTAAATTTTCTTATATTAATTCTGTACTGATTTTCTGTCAATTCATCAGAGCTTATAAATCGTATAGCAGGAATTACATACCCGAGTTTGTCTGTTAAGGTCTGTCTCAGTCGAACACTTTCCAGTATAAGTTCTCCGTTTTTTTCAGTGTCAATTAAATCTACTAATTCCTCACTGACTACTACTGTGAGAATATCCTGATTTATTCGTTCGTACATGTTTACAGGAGAAAGTATTTCAGCAAATTTATTCTTAAGAATATTGCGTTCTGCAAGTTTTTCGGAAATTTCTTTATTGATGCTTTCTCTATCAATATCAATGGAATTTGAATCAAGCATTTGTTTTATTTCATTTACTCTTTCATTTTTTTGCCGCAGTTGTTCCTGAAGAGATTTTGCTTGCTCATAAGGATCGTCTTTATAGTGAAAAAGCTTTTCCATTCTTGACTTAAAGTGTCCTACCTGTGCGATATCATCATCTTCTCCAAAAGAATCAGATGCCTGCCTTGAAAATATACAATTATACTGAAATCCTTCTTCTCCTTCTGCTTCATTCATTGAATATAATTCCCAGCCTTCAACAGACATAGAATTTAACAGTTCTTCAAGCGCTTCAGTATCTTCGCTTGGACAGGCTTTAACAACATATTCAAATCTGGATTCATCAAACATTTTAAATACCTTACAAAAGCTAATTTACGTTTTTATAATTTTATTTTATCCGAATTATGCAGTATTTAAAACCTGTTAAAATTAAATCGAGTGATTTATAATTAATTACATTATTTTACAGAATTACTGTGTAATAACAAAGATAATAGAATAAAAAATGTCGAAAGCTACATCTCTAAACATATGGACGTAAGATTATCAGCCGTAAAAAGCTTAATAAAAATACTTGAACAAAATAAGACTTCTGATGAAGTTATAAATTCTTATGCAAATAAAGTCAGCAGTATTTCAGAATTAATAAACCTGACGGCCGGAGCGGTTAAGTTAAAACTCACTCTGGATTTTTTTATTGAGAAGGTTTCTTCACGACCCTTAAAAAAACTTTCACCTCCTGTTAAAAATATCTTAAGAGCAGCTGTTTATGAATTGGAATTTCTGAAAAGTCCTGATTATGCCGTAATAAACAGTTATGTAGAAATTTCAAAAATTTATGATAAAAATTCATCAAAATTTGTTAATGCTGTTTTGCGCAATTTTTTAAGGAAAAGAGATGAAATTAAGTTTCCTGAACAGGAAGAAAATCCTTGCGAAGCAATTAGTATAAAATTTTCTCATCCGGCATGGCTGGTTGAAAGATGGATAGAAACTTACGGTATCGATGAAACGATTAAAATATGCGAGTTTAATAACAAAATTCCTGTTATTTCAATAAGAATAAACAC
Organism: bacterium; assembly: GCA_037147175.1. NCBI lineage: Bacteria > bacterium. Next base: position 12,798 of record JBAWVS010000028.1, on the reverse strand, counting down.
TTTGCAAACATCAAAATCAGAAGTTATGCAGTTGTTAACGGAAAATAATATTGAATTTGAGGAAAGCCTTGTTTCTAATGAGTGTTTAATACTTAAAAGTCCCGGAAATATTAAAAAAATAGCAGGTTACAAAGAAGGATTCTGGGCTGTGCAGGGAGAATCTTCTTCACTTGTCGCAAAAGTTCTTGACCCACAGCATGGCGAAAGAATTTTGGATCTTTGTGCCGCACCCGGAGGAAAAACTGCGCATATAGCCGCCTTGATTAATAATTCAGGAGAAATTATTGCCGTTGATATAAGCAAAGAAAGACTGAAAAAAATCGAAGAAAACAGCACAAGACTCGGCATAAAATGCGTAAAGACTGTTTTGGCCGATGCTGTAAGTTTTTCAGATTTAAACAAATATGACAAAATTTTAATTGATGCGCCATGTTCCAATACGGGTGTTTTAGTTAAAAGACCCGATGCTCGCTGGAAAAGAACGCCAAAAGACATAAAAAATCTGACAGAAATTCAGCTTAATATTCTTAAAAATGTTTCAGAGCTGCTTAAAGAAGGAGGAAGCCTTGTTTATAGCACTTGCAGTATTGAACAGGAAGAAAACTTGCTTTTAATTGAAGAATTTTTGAAGACTAACAAAGATTTTGCTTTTGAGGATATATCAAAATATATTCGGTTGAAAGACGAAGGACTCAACAATGAAGGCTATATTCAAATCCTGCAATCAAGGCATAATATTGACGGTTTTTTCATAGCGAAATTAAAAAAACTTTAAGAGTCTATCTCGTTATTTTGAATACTGAAGGAATTGTTTTGTAAGGTAATACCCGATAAACACAAGGAAAATTCCTGCAATATTGCTGATTAAGACATTTGCCGCGACTAATTTAATTTCTCCTGCGCGCAGCATGTTGAAATTTTCGAGGGCAAAACTGGAAAATGTTGTAAAACCTCCCAGCAATCCTGTGATAAGAAAAAGTTTAAGATTTTTAGGCTCGTCAAAAGTATCTAAAATTGCCCATATAACTCCTATAACAAAACATCCTGTAAGGTTTGCAAAAATAGTTCCCCAGGGGAAATGAATGTCAAAAAATTTATAAGTCAGCGTGATAACTCCAAATCTTAATACTGATCCTAAAGCCCCGCCTAATGCAATTAATAAAAGTCCAATCATTTTGTTTTGTCCATTAATGTGTCTCTTAATCGTCCGTTATGTTTTTTTAGAATTTTTTCAGTTTCATTATACGATAAATTTAGCAATGACATTACTATAGCAGGTTTTACCCGATAATTTGATTTTTCAAGAAGATCTTGAGCTTCCTGATAGGTTATATCTGCAATCTCAGAAACAATCCTTGCAGCTCTGTCTTTTAATTTACTGTTTGTTGGCTGGACATCCACCATGAAATTCTCATAAGTCTTGCCTATTTTAATCATGGATGCAGTAGAAAGCATGTTCAATATCATTTTTTGCGCTGTGCCGGATTTCATTCTTGTTGAACCGGTTATAACTTCTTCTCCAACTTCCGGACAGATAAATACATCCGACAGCTTTTTAATTTTTGCTTCTTTATTGCATGCTATTGCAATGGTTTTTATGTTTAAATCTCTTGCTTTGCTTAAAACTCCCAGCACATAAGGTGCATTACCGCTTGCAGAAATTCCTGCAACAACATCATTTGATTTTGCACAAGAATTTAGTAAATCTGAAACACCTGAATCAAAAGAATCTTCAGCGCCTTCAACTGCTGTTCTTAAAGCTTTGTCGCCTCCTGCAATGTAGCCTCTGACCATTTCAGGGCTTACGCCGAATGTCGGAGGGCATTCGGAAGCATCAAGAACACCCAGTCTTCCGCTTGTACCCGCGCCAAAATATAAAAGATTTCCGCCCTGCAAAAAAGCTTCTGAAATCATATCAACAGCTTGTTCAATTTTGTCATGTTCTTTTTTTATAGACTCTGCAACTTTAAAATCTTCTTTGTTAATAATATTAATAATTTCTTTCGTAGAAACAATGTCTATATTTATTGAAGCAGGGTTTCTTTTTTCCGTATTTATAATCTTTTGCATAAATCCATCACTAATTTTTTTAAAAGTTATTAAATTATATTTTAAAGTAAATATTTATTGCTTTAAAATTTTTGTTATAAAAAATTATTAATTTTTGTAAATAGTTATTAAGTCTCTTTCTTCTTCTGTCAAATGCCCTCTTTTTACTTCTGTCATTTACTTTGCTCCTTTCGTTATTTAACGATTGTAACAAAGTGTTGCGATTTCAATGCGAAACTGTCAATTTTCTTTTTCACGAACGTTAAATAAATAGTGATAAATTTAATATAAAAAATTAAAAGTATAAGGAGCAATTTATGAACGTAAATTCAGTCAAATCAATCCCTACACAACAAAATTTTGCTCAAACTAAATATTCTAAAAAAGAAGTAGGATTTGGCACAACTATTAAATTGTCAAAAAATATCAAATTGCTTCTTGAAAAAAAACCGAAAACTACAAATGCAATCAATAAAATCATAGAAGCTGCAAAAAATGACGGAAAAAAATTGTTCTTGAAATACACAAAGACTTTATAGGCTATTACGGAAGTATAAAAAGAAACTCTGAGGAACTTATAATTATACCTAAAGTTAACAGGATTTTTAGTAATACGGCAAATAAGATAGAAAGCATTTACCAAAATACCTTGAAAAAAACTAAATTATAAAAATTATTCAAGGATTTAAAAATCAAAAAAGAAAGGGAACAGCAAATGAGCATCACCACACCTAATTATTCAAAGAAAGTAGGCTTTGGATCAGAGGTATATTTAAGCAAAGCAGTTCAAAAGCTCTATAAAACTACAGCTGCCGCTAGAGTGATTGAAGAACAGATAGAAGGCCTAAGATCAAACGGATTTTTAAACATAATTAATGTAACTTTAGGTAAAGTGCGTGGAAACCCTTCCATTAAAGCAACTACAAAAGTTCAGAGTTTAAATGGAAAGCAAAAAGTCGTTTTTGATTATCTAGCTATTAATGAGAATAATAGTACTAATCTAAATTTAATAAAATCATTATTTTCCTGTATCAATAATAAAATGAAAATAGAAAAAGAAAGATTGGATGCAAAAGATATTTTGAACAAATTTTCAAAACCTAAAAATTAGCTCCAAGTGCTTTATAAAGGCTGAAATTGTTTATAATATATTCGGTTTTTGATTGAAGCTGATCTTTTTGTATAGAAATCAGTTTTTCTTTCGGATCAAGTGTATCCAAATAAGAAATAGCACCTGCTTCATATCTGGCATCTGTAAGCTTTATATTATCTTTTTCAAGATTTAACTTTTTGAGGTAGTCTTCATTTTTTTGTTTGCTTGTTTTTACTTTTAACAAAGCATCATTAACTTCTTTTAATGAAACAATGATTGAGTTTTGATAATTTTCAAGCATTTGATCATACAAATATTTTTTGGATTTCAGCATTGCTTTTTTTTGTCCGCCTGAAAATACTGACTCAAGGATATTGCCGCCAAATCCGTATGTAAAACTGTTGCTGTCAAAAACTTTGCTGAAAGTTTTTGAATTAAATCCTGCCTGACCTGTAAGAGTTATATCAGGCAAATATTCTTTACGTGCAATAGTTACATCGATTTTTGCCTTCTGAAGCTGTGCTTCAGCCTTTAAAATATCAGGTCTTTTAAGAATTTTATCGGATTTTACTTTGTCTGTAAGGTTAGAAAAAGAGTCTATATTGTTAATATTGCCAAATTTCATCTCTGCAATATTGTCAGGACTGTCGCCTGTGAGAACTGCCAGAGCCGTTTTTAAAATACCAAGATTTTTTTCATATTCGTTAAGTGCGACCTTTGCATCAGTAAGAGCTTTTTCGCCTGCAATGACATCATCATAGGTAGTAACGCCTGCATCTAATCTTGTCTGAATTAATTTTAGCTTTTCGCTTTTAAGTTCCACAATTTGTTTTTGAAGGCTTATATCACTATTTGTAGTTAATATATTTAAATAAACCGATGCCACTTCTGACACAATAGAAATCAATGCAGCTTTTTCATCATAACCTATAGCTTCAAGCTGTTTTTTTTGAGAAAGAGTTTTGTCCCTGTTTTTTCTCCAAATATCCAGTTCATAAGAAGCACTTAACGGGAAAGTGTAATTTTGTATAGTTCCTGAAAATAACGGAATATAATTTTTTGAATACCCTTGTACTGTCGAATTTGAGCCTATACTCAATGATGGAAGTTCATGCCCGAAAGCAATATTTACAATTTGTTGATACTCAGAAACCCTCAATCCTGCTATTTTTATATCATGGTTTGCCTGTAAAGCTTTAGAAATATAACCTGACAAAACAGGATCGCTAAATTTTCCCCACCAGTCAATATTTACAACTTCTGTTCTGTAATCGCTTACTGAACCATTGATTTTAGCGGATTGTTCTTTGCTTTTAGAGTTATCTTTTTCCTGCGAAACAGGAGCTGATTTATCCGACTTAGAAGGTTGTTTTTCATTTGGCTTAGCAACGCTAAAAGCCGGAGTATTCAATAATAATAAAGCTATACTTAAAATTAAAATTTTACTTTTCATCTTTAAACCTTTTTGATTTTATGTGAAGTCAAGTTTTTGTTATCATTCATACAGTTGTTATATTTACTAATTATCACAATAAAATCAAAATTACGCAAGAATATTATAATTTTTTAAAATTAAACTGTTTTAAAGCACTATAATGTAATTTAACGAATATCAAGAACTTTTAACCCGTTGATTGTTGCAATATTTACAAGTTCATCAATATCGTAATAACGGCAGCTTTCAAGAAGAAATCTTAATTCTGTCCACATATTTCCGCTTGTAAAAGGCTTTAGCAAGTCGGCTATGTTGTCTGTTCCTATTGCAACATTGATTCCGGCAGGAATCATTTCTTCTACGGGGGCTATTGAATTATGAATCGGTGCTAGTTCTTCTGAGCGTTTTGAATCAATCCATGCTGTAGGGCAGGTTATCACGTTTAATTGCGCTTCCGTCATTTTTTTGTATAATTCTTGCCTGTAGTCTGCTTTATGCGCACCTACCGAAATACAATGAATAGCAGAAACTCTTCCGTGCATTTTATGCTCAATAGTTTTGTCTGCAAGTTGCTCGGTTTCTTTTTCGCCTGCCGTATTAAACTGATCTACGTGAACATGTACAGGTTTATTAAGCTTTTTTGCAGTTTCCATAAGAATATCTAGGTGTTCATCTTCGTGTCCGGCATCTTTAGCAGGAAGTCCGCCAATAATATCAACAAATTCAGCCCCAAGATTAAACCATTTTCTTGCCTGAGGGTCGATTACACCTTTTAATGTCTGATTAATGAATTTTATTTTGATATCAGAGCCTATGTTGTCTCTCAACATTTGCGCTGCCTGAATTGATTTGTCGCCTATAACTTCATCGACATCTATAAATGTTCCTATTGCCTGTACGTTCTGGTTAATCATTTTTTCTACGGTGTAAGACATTCTGTCGTATATTTGATTGACCGTTGAACTTCTTTTAATTGAGTCCACAAGAAACCATTTTTCTTTCAAAGTAGCGTTAGCCAGGGACAATGTTTCGGGTGTAATAGTGAATGCTCTGTCTAAATGGGAATGAGCGTTTACAAATCCGCCTTTTTCGTTAATTTTAGATATAATTAATTCTTTTAAAATATTCTGGGTGCTGCTGATTTCTTTAATACATGACAAATTGCTTTCTCTTTTTGAAAAATTTATGTTTTTGGTTGTTATAGTTTTTTGCACCGCCATTATTGCCTCCTTGTTAATATTTACATTGCATTATTGAAAACAAAACATAAAAAAAGAGAAGAATATAAATTCTTCTCTTTTGAAATATTAAAAATAATTGAATTATTGGAATTAATAGAAAACTTATCTGACTTAAATAAAAAATTAATTGAATGAACAAATTGTCTTCGGGTTCGTATAGACTTAAAGTTTTTTCCCATCAATCGCATTAATTAATCCTTTTACTGTAAGACAAATTTTCATAACATTACACTTTTATTTTAACATTGTCAAGTTGGAATTTCTTTAAAAAAATAATTTATTTACAGATTAATTTATTGTATACAGGCACTTGTAACAATTCTTATCTCAATTATTGTTTATACGTTTTTTTAATCATAAAATTATCTAAGATAAAAAATATTTAAGGGGGTAAGAGATTGCTTATGGGAAAATCATATCAAGAAACTAAAACATATAGAATTTCTGAATTAAACAGTATAATCGGCGGTATTCTTAATCAAGTCGGTGAAGATACTGAAATAAAACGTCTTTCGCCTCCAAAATCAGCAGATGAAAGTACTCTTGCACTAGCATTAACAGAAGAAGAGTTAGCTAATCTGGCTTTCACAAAAGCAAAAGCCGCGGTTGTTCCTATTGGAGCAGGAATAGAAAATATTTCTACTATAGAAGTAGAAAAAACAAGACTTGCAATGATGAAATTACTGCACTTGTATGCAATTCCGGTTGATGCACCTGTAGGAATTCATGAAAAAGCAACTATAGATCCTGAAGCACAAATAGGACAAAATGTTTCGATAGGTCCTAATGTTGTAGTCGGCAGAGGAGCTGTAATAGGCGACAATACAAAGCTTGTGGCGAATGTTTATATAGGAAAGTTCGTAGAAGTCGGTAATAATTGCCTGTTTTATCCCGGTGTAAATATTGGGGACTTTGCACAAATCGGCAATAACGTAATAATTCACCACGGAACAAGCATAGCTGCTGATGGATTCAGCTTTGTTACAGAAAAACCAAATAACGTTGAAACCGCAAAACAGCAAGGAAATGTTGAAGGGGATTTTTCACAGCAAACAATTTTCAAAATTCCTTCACTTGGCTCAGTAACAATAAGCGATGATGTTGAAATCGGTGCAAATGTCTGTATAGACAAAGGTACAGTCGAAAACACTTTTGTGGGAAAAGGAACGAAAATAGACAATCTTGCAATGATAGGACACAACTGCAAAATTGGAAGAAATTGTTTGATAGTTTCACAGGTCGGAATTTCCGGCAGTGTTGAAATTGGAGACAGAGTTGTACTTGCTGGACAGGTCGGTATTGCCGATCATGTAAATATTGGAGCAGACTCGATAATTATGGCGCAGTCAGGAGTCAGCAAGAGTTTCCCCGAAAAAAGTATTGTTATTGGCTCACCTGCGATGTACAGAAAAGAATTTGCAAGACAGATGAAAACCATCAGCGATGCAAAGAAATTTATTGAAGAATTTAAAACCCTGAAAAATGAAATAGAAGAATTTAAAAAAGGTCTTTAAAAAAATGACAACGCTAATTAAAGAGATTAATATATCAGGAAAAACATTAATGGCAGGCAAAGAAAGCACTGTAAAGCTTGTTCCCTCAAAAAATACAGGGATAAGATTTTTTGTGCAAGGAGATGAAAACCCAATAATAGCCAGCCCTTTTAATGTTGTTTCTTCCGAAAACTGCATAGTTCTATCAAATAATATATCCAAAATAATGCTGGTAGAACATTTTATGGCAGCATGCGCTTTTGCAGGTATTGATTCACTGGATGTGCATGTTTCCTTCTCAGAAATGCCGATTCTTGACGGAAGTTCATTAAAATGGTTCGAGCTTTTCCAGAAAGCCGGAATTAAAGATACATTTATGGACGATTTAATATCACTGAAAGAACCTGTTTTTTATTCTGAAAATGATACATCACTTGTTGCTATACCCGCGGAAAAATTCAAAATTACCTACTGTATTAATTTTGACCATCCTGATTTAAAAAACAGATGGGTTAGTTTTGATCTTAAACAAAATAAATTAAAAATCTTAGAAGCAAGAACATTTGGATATGTTAAAGATTTGGAAAAATTTCAGCATATGGGACTTGCTTTGGGCGTAAGTATTGAAAACACAGTAGGGCTCACTGGCAAGGGCTATACAACCGCATTAAAATCAGAATATGAACCGTTAAAACACAAAATTTTGGATTTAATAGGCGATTTAAACCTGTTACCTTTTAATCCGTTAAACTTAAAAGCACACGTAATCGCTAAAGAATCTGGTCATAAATCACATATCGAACTGGCAAAGAAAATTAGTATATTAATGGAGAAAGTACAATGACAGAAGAATTAAAATCAGAAGAAAAATTAAGTTTTGATATTTTAGGAATTATGAAATTACTTCCTCACAGATACCCGTTTCTTCTCGTGGATAGAATCACTGAATGCGTTCCGGGGAAATATATCAAAGGCTACAAAAACATAACAATGAATGAAGATTTATTCAACGGACATTTTCCAAATAATCCGATTTTCCCGGGAGTTTTGCAAATTGAAGCTTTAGCCCAGATTAGTGCATGTACACTGCTTGTAATGCCGGAATATCAAGGCAAATTAGTCTTATTTGCAGGAATTGACGGAGTAAGATTCAAAAAAGTAGTAAGACCGGGAGATAAACTCGAATTTCATGTTGAAGTTACCAAAATCAGAGGTCCTTTCGGAAAAACAAAATGCGTAGCTTCTGTAGATGGCGAAGTTGCCTGTGAAGCAGAACTTATGTGCGCATTGCAATAAATTTTCGCTTATTAGAGCTGAAAAGCCCCTGATTTTAGCATATTAATAACGCTAATTTCTGTTTAATCAATTTTTTATGTTGTCATTCTGAAGGTTTTAACCCGAAGAATCTGTCCAAAAAAGTATTTAAGCTTAAAACCCAAAAGGGACAGATGTTTCGCTTTGCTCAACATGACAATAAAAAAAATACTCTAAAGAAGGCTAATTCTTATTAAATAAACTTTATAAAGATTTTGCAAAGGCATATAGTGTGTATGCTAAAATTTATTTAGGGTTGTATAAATTGACTTGGAGAAGATCGTGACAAAAGATATACATACTACTGTGGTCATAGACAGCAGCGCAATCATTGAAGATAACGTTAAAATTCATCCTTATGCGGTTATCGGACCAAATACCAAAATTTCTTCAGGAACAGAAATTTTTCCTCATGCATATCTTGAACACTGCGAAATCGGAAAAAATTGCAAAATTTCCAGCAGTTCGGTTATCGGAACACCACCTCAGGACTTGTCTTATAAAGGCGAATCTACAAAAGTCATAATAGGTGACGGATGCTTAATAAGAGAGCATGTTACTGTTAACAGGGCTTCCGGAGAAGGAAACATCACACAGGTTGGCAATGAATGCATGCTTATGACAGGAGCTCACGTTGCACATAATTGCAAAGTCGGAAATAATGTTGTTATTGCCAATATTGCTTTGCTTGGCGGGCATGTAACAATAGGTGATTATGCATTTATTGGCGGTTCTACAGTCTTTCACCAGTTTGTCAGAGTGGGAGAAATGGCAATAGTGGGAGGATTTACCGGAACACGTCAAGATTTGCCTCCATATTCAAAAATAGACGGAAGAGTAGGAAGAGTTATCGGAATAAACTCAATAGGATTAAAGCGCAGGGGTGTGACTATAGAAGAACGCTCCGCAATTAAAAAAGCATTTAATTATTTATGGTTTTCAGACTTAAATACCAATCATGCAATCGAAAAAATCAGAGAAGAATTACCTGCCAATAAATATATTGATAATTTAATTGAATTTATGAATACCGGCAAGCGTGGAGTGACCAAACTTGCCGGTAAACCTACTTCTGATAACGATTAATTTTGTTTTAATTTAATGACGGAATTGTACTTCCAACGGAATTGCTTAAACCGCCAAAAGAATATTTCTGCACATCAACATCGTGACTGGTTTGCCTTGCTTTGTTTATGGCTAAAACAAGTTTATCGCCATCGGAGTTTTTGCCAAACCATGTGCTTGAATAAACTGCTAATCCGGCAATTCCGCCTATTATAGCACCTATGGCTGCACCTGGCAGACCTCCGCCGGAAGCAAACGCCAATGCAATTCCTGTAGCAATACCGCCAATCGGTGTTGCTTTTTGCCATGTCGGTTTATAATTTGCGTTTATGTATTCGTTCATGGATTTACCTGGGAATAATTGTTTATAAGCTCTGTCAACACTGGTAACAAACTTATAATAATCTTCTTTGTTTTCAAATTTATCTTTTGATTTAATCAAAAGTTTGTCGGCAGTTTTAAAATCGACTCCTATTCTGAGCAAGCCACCTTTTGCTGTTGATTCAAGAAGACAGGCAGCCATTTCAGGACTTCTTTCTTTAATCGCAATGTCAGATAATAAATTTATATTTTCATTAGCCTCGGGCGCTGTTAAAGACAAGTGAGTGAGCGTATCAACAAGCCTGATCGGATTTTTTAAATTTACAAAAGAAATAGGCTTATTGGGATTCTTAAGTCCGTCTTTCTCACAATTAGTCAAGTACAGAGCAACGCCAATTCCTGACTTTTTAGCTTCTTCCAGATTTTCTGTCACTTCTGAATTATGATGCAATCTCATTCCGAGAATACGATATTCATCCAGAGTTTCCGAAAGAGGTTCAAGATTGTTTTGATCTTCTGCCGTTATACTTTGATTCTCAAAATCATAAACTGTTTGCCGCATCTGCTGCTTATAAGCGTCAAAAACACGTTTATTAAGTGCCATTGGTCCGTAAACACTCATAGCCATGTTATCCATATTCAGATAGGGCGAACTGATTTGATCTGAAGCCAAATCAGATCCGTAGCCAAATAAAGGATTTTCTAGTCTACTATCCGCGTTCATAACTTGACCTGTACCCGTAGGTACATTATGCGCAGACGTGCTTTGAATTTGTGGTAAATTCTTTACAGCTTCAACCATCCCAAAATTCCTTCCGCATTATTATACAATTTTATTCTTCCTGATATATATATAAAAACAATTGCTCATCAAAAATTTCACAAATAGTTAAAAACATTAAGTTTTATTAACATGAATTTTTTAGAGTATAATTAAAGAGCAGTAAATATAACAGAGAAAATCTTAACATGCCGGCAATAGTAAACAGTATAGAAGTAAACAGCATAGCAGAAGAACTTGATATTCGCCAGAAAGACGAAATAATCTCAATAGACGGTTTTGCACCAAAGGATTTACTGGATTACAAATTCCAAATAGCTTCCGAGGCAATAGATTTGCATATAAAAAGGCAATCAGGCGAAGAAGAAATAATAGAAATAGAAAAAGATTTGGATGAAGATTTGGGAATAACTTTCGAGTCGGCAGTTTTTGACAAAGTAATTCCCTGTACAAACAAATGTATGTTTTGCTTTGTTGATCAGCAGCCCTGCGGCCTCAGAGAAAGTTTATATGTCAAAGACGATGACTACAGGCTTTCTTACCTTCAAGGAACATATATTACACTAACAAATCTGAATAAAAAAATTAAAGATCGCATTGAACAATTAAAAATAGGACCTTTGTATGTATCTGTCCACACTACAAACCCTGAATTAAGAACAAAAATGCTCAAAAACCCTAAAGCGGGCAATATTGTAAAAGAATTAAAATGGCTAAACAGTCTTAATATACCTGTACATGCCCAAATTGTACTTTGTCCGGGTATCAATGACGCAGAAGAATTGGATAAAACCCTTTCTGACCTTGCTTTTTTAAAATCAAATATAATGTCTGTAGCAATAGTTCCTGTCGGGATAACCAGATTTCGACCTGTCGGAGAATTAACTTCTTTTAATTCGGCAAAAGCAAAAAATTTAATTTCACAGGTAGAAAAATTTAACAAAAAACTTGGTTATAATCTTGCACTGCCGTCAGATGAATTTTATATACTTGCAGGTTATGACTTTCCGGAATACAAATTCTATAACGGATTTAGCCAGCTTGATGATGGGGTTGGCTCATCCAGATTGTTGATTAATGATTTTAATACTCACAAAACAAAGCTTCCCGCTGCTTTATCTAATTCACTTTCTTTAACAATCGCAACGGGACAAATTGCCTGCAATATAATGCAGCCGATAGTCTCAGAATTAAATAAAATAAAAAATTTAAGCGTGGATTTAATTTCTGTTAAAAGTAATTTTTGGGGGGAAAACATAACTGTTTCGGGACTGATTACGGGAAGCGACATGATTGACAATTTGCTGCCGGTAAAGCATAAAATCAATAATTTATTAATTCCGTCAGTTATGATTAGAAAGTACACTAATCAGTTTCTTGATGATATTACTGTTCAAGATATAGAAAATCAGCTTGAAACCTCTGTACAAGTTATAGAAAACTGCTACAGCACAAAGGAAATTATTGATTTAATCAGTCTTAATACTTAATTTAATATTTTTATTATTTCAAATTCAAAAATGATTTATTGAAAGCCGCTATATGCTGTTGACCGATAGTTCCTGCTTGAGCGATTATAGACTGAAATTCAGATTTAAGACCTGCAATATTTTGTTTTTCAGCATCATTTTTTGCACTTTCTTCCAGCTCGCTTAATTTTGCAGTAATTAAGGCATTGTCACCTTCTTTAGTGTTTGTAGGCGTCAATCCCAATTTTTGCATAAAAGACGCAACTGCTTCAGGAGTTCGAGGTGGTGGTTTATTTTCTCCCTGCTGAGAAACTTTATTATTATCTGTTCCTGTAGATTGAAGTCCCAACGCTTCTAACTGCGATTTTAAGTATAAATTTGCAGAGGTGTTTCGGGTTTTTAAATACGGGTTAAAATTTATCTCCATTACGACAACTCCATATATCTCATATTGATATATATCGGTCGTTATTAACTAAAACTGACAGTTTCGCATTGAAATCGCAACACTTTGTTACAATCGTTAAATAACGAAAG